>CAYUJH010000043.1:7936-10447 GCA_964444995.1 uncultured Roseobacteraceae bacterium
ATATCTTATTTTTAGCATAAAATACCCACAAGCAACCTTTTTCGGGTTGCTTGTTTTTTTGTTGAAAAATGCCTCACTCCGATACTTCTTCTCTCGCCGCACGTTATTTTTTGGAAATTGCCTACCACGGCAAAGCCTACCACGGCTGGCAAATACAGCCCAATGCCCTTACCGTGCAGGAAATCTTGAACGACCGCCTGCGCAAGCTCCTGCGCGACGAGCAGGTGTACGTAGTAGGCAGCGGGCGCACCGATACCGGCGTACATTGCCGACAACAATTTGCACACTTCGACACGCACGTACCCTTCGCACCAGACGACCTCTGCCACAAACTCAATGCGTTCTTACCCCACGACCTCGCCGTGGCGCGTATTTTCCCTGTTCCACCCACCGCACATGCGCGTTTCAGTGCTACCTTTCGCCGGTATGAATACCACATACACCACCAAAAAAAACCTTTTTTACAGGATTTTTCATGGCAATTAGCCCACATACCTGACTTCGATAAAATGAACGAGGCAGCAAGCTATCTCACACAGTATCAGAGTTTTGAGTCGTTTTGCAAAACCAATACCCAAAACGAGCATTTTCTGTGCGAGGTTACCGAAGCTTACTGGGAAGAACGTACCCGCGCACAGGCCGTCTTTCATATACGCGCCAATCGCTTCCTGCGCGGCATGGTACGCCTCATCGTCGGGGAGTTGGTGAAAGTGGGGCAAGGGCGCAAAACGCCATCCGAGTTCCGCGACGACTTGGCTGCCCGTGCTTTTTCCAAACAGCGTACCTCCGCCCCCGCACAAGGGCTATTTCTTTGCGAAGTGGGCTATCCTGCCGAACTTGTACCAATTTCTACGTAATAACCCTATTTGCTATGGATTCTCTACATATTGTACCGCACTCTCACAAAATACAACGCACAGACCGCAACCGGATCAACGGTCATGCCTCGTGCGTGCTGTGGTTCACCGGCCTCTCCGGTTCGGGCAAGTCCACCCTCGCCGATGCCGTAGAGCAGGCACTGCACAGCCGAGGCGTGCGCACCTACCTGCTCGACGGCGACAACATCCGCAGCGGCTTAAATGCCGACCTCGATTTTTCCGCAGAGGGACGCGAAGAAAATATCCGCCGCATCGCAGAAGTAGCCAAACTCTTTGCCGACGCGGGCACGGTTGTGCTCACGGCGTTCATCTCCCCCTATAAAAAAGACCGCGAAAAAGCGCGAAAAACCGTGGGGGCAGATACCTTTGTAGAGATTTGGGTGGACTGCCCGCTCGAAATTTGTGAGCAGCGCGATGTAAAAGGCCTGTATGCCAAAGCACGCGCAGGGCAAATTAAAGACTTCACGGGCATTCACGCGCCTTTTGAAGCGCCAGACGCTGCCGACCTCGTCGTCCGAACGGCAGAAAACTCCCTAAGCGACTGTGTGCAGCAGGTGCTAGCCACCTTAGAAACACATCTGCGTCCGGTTGAATAAATATACTGCATTGATAATCAGTTACATATAAACTATTTTTTCATTCTTTTTTACGCACGCACATCCTATGTATAGCTATTATCTTAATCACCTACGCGAACTCGAAGCCGAGTCTATCTACGTCATACGCGAAGTAGCCGCACAGTTTGAACGCCCTTGCCTGTTGTTTTCTGGCGGCAAAGACTCCATCGTTCTCACACACCTCGCACGGAAAGCCTTCTACCCGGCGAAAGTCCCTTTTCCACTCGTCCACATTGATACCGGTCATAACTTTTCGGAAACGATTGTCTTCCGCGACCGTCTTGTGAAGGAACTAGGCGTGAAGCTGGTAGTAGGTTCTGTGCAACAGTCGATTGACGAAGGGCGCGTGCGCGAAGAAAAAGGCCTCAACGCAAGCCGCAATGCCCTGCAAACCACTACCTTACTCGATACCCTCGAAGCGCATCAGTTCGATGCCGCCATGGGCGGTGCGCGCCGCGACGAGGAAAAAGCCCGCGCCAAAGAACGCTTCTTTTCGCACCGCGACGAGTTCGGGCAGTGGGATCCTAAAAACCAACGGCCAGAGCTTTGGAACTTGTTCAACGGACGCAAACACATCGGCGAGCACTTTCGCATTTTCCCCATTAGCAATTGGACCGAAATGGATATTTGGCAGTACATCAAAGCCGAAAATATTGCCATTCCGCACCTGTATTTTTCGCACGAGCGCGAATGTATTCGCCGAGGCGAAACGATTCTGGCGACCTCCGAATTTCTCGCCCTACGCGAAGGTGAAACACCCGAGCAAATGACCGTTCGCTTCCGTACCATGGGCGACCTAACCATCACCGGTGCGATTGAGTCCACCGCCAGCACACTCGATGAAATCATTGCCGAAGTAGCCGCCACCCGCCAAACCGAACGCGGCAACCGCGCCGACGACAAACGCTCCGAAACGGCTATGGAAGACCGCAAAAAACTAGGGTATTTTTAAACTGTTTTTCCATGAAAACACACGCACTAAAAGCGTATGGTTTATTTTTAGGGGTGATGATGCT
>CAYUJH010000044.1:0-10377 GCA_964444995.1 uncultured Roseobacteraceae bacterium
CGGCCGCTACGGCAGGGGCAGCACCATGGGCAAGCGCATCGAAATCTGTACCTACAAAAGGTGTGTTTTTCCGCAGCAACACGTAGCCAGAAGCATTAGTGAGCGTATTTGCCGCACTAAAGGCAAGTCGCAACGACGTGCCGCTGAGCGTAGTTGCGGTAAATGTAGCGGCATGGGCGGTAGGTCGTTGGGCGAGTGTCCATGCGGCCAACGTAGCGGGTGCGGTTATCCGAAAGTTGAACGTTGCGTCGTCGGTTACTCGGTTAAATGGCACTACACCGATGTAGTAGCGCGTGGCGGGTGCTAAGCTTGTAAGCGAGGCAATCGGCAGCAGGTTTCCTCCGATGGAGGCATCTATATTAGTTTGCGCGGCGAGGGGCACACCGTCTTCCAAATCGTTGGCAATATCATTATTGACATCGGCGGCATTGGCAAAGGGGGCGACAAACCATACATAGCCGGTGGCTCCTCCTCCGGGAGGAAGCCAGTTGAGGGTCAGTGCATTTTGTGTAACGGTGTTGAGGTTAATGACTCCTACGCTGTTGGTGGGTTCGTTGGCGAGTGTCCAGAAGTCAGTGCGCGCACCGTAGCCGATATTGGTATTGGGCGTGCGCAACGTATAGGCACGTGCGCTGTATCGCGTAGCAGGAGTTAGCCCAGTGAGCGCGAGATTTTGCGTTCCTACGGCGGCAATGCCTACGGCTTGATTCCACACGGTAGTTCCGTTGACCGCAGCAAAATTTTTGGTGGTGCCGTCGTGTTCGTAGTAAATAATGCCTGCGCTGTTGGCTGCGGGCGCGCCAAGTGCCGTTACGTTCGCCGACACCGTTGCGCCGGTAGGAGCGCGGTTGCTTACGCCCTCTGTACTCACTACGGGCAGTTGCGTGGCTTCTATCACCAAATTTTTGTTTGAGCCTAACGAAGCAGGAGCAGCGAGCGGGGGCAAAGTCAATACGGCGTTGTTACCGCTGGCATCGGCGAGTGTGCCGCCGTTGGCTTCGAGCGAGACGGTGGCAATATAATTTAGGTCGGGCGTGTTGTCGGGCAGCCCGATGGTGTATTCAAACGTAAGGGTCGCCGTGCCCGAGCCGCTCGCGTAGGGGGCAAATACTGCGCCGCCTGTATTGAGCTGCAAGCGTGGTGTTCCGCCTCCCGTATTTACGGTTACAGCTTCGGAAAAAGTTATTTCAATCGGAATCACGGTGGGGGCACTGTATGTCCCGTTGAGCGTAGGAGAGGTTACATTGGTTACCGCAGGGCGTATGCCGTCTATCACAATATTTTTGTTGTTCCCCAACGAATTAGGAGAGCCGGGGGCGGGCAGCGCAAGCACGGCATTGTTTGGTGGCGTGGCGGCATCGCGGATAGTGCCGCCGTTGAGCGTAAGCGCATTGGTAGCCGTATAGTCAAGGTCGGGGCTGCTTTGCCCTTCGGCTACGGTGTAGGTGAATGTGAGCGTGTTGCCTCCCGATCCGCTTACGTAGTCAATTACGGCTGAAGGCGTTGTGGCAAGGGCAAGTTGAGGCGTGCCAGTAACGTTGACCGGCTCCGTGAATAATACCTGAACAGAAACCGATTGACCGATAGCACGCGTGCCGTCGAGTGTGCTTGATGTAACGCTACTTACACGCGGCGGAGCATTGTCCACACTCGTTCCGGGCGCGGCACCATCGGCGATGGCATCGGCGGGGGTAGCTGTATCCACAATGCTCGACGTACCTGCATCGGTATAGGTAATTGCCAAACCAACGATACTCGTACCGGAGGTTACGCCAGTGAGGTTGAGCGCGAGTGTAGTAACATTGGGCGCAGTGTAATCGGCGTTTACAATCGTGGCTCCTACGAGGGTAAAGCAGTCGAGACCGTCGCCAGTACCTCCGTCGTCGTCTATATCTACGGCTATATCGAAGGTAAGTACCACTTGGTCAATTGTACCATCGTTGTTGGTGTCGTTCCAAGTAGCGGTGAGTATGGTGGGGTTGGCAGCGTGTGTGCTGTGTGCTGCACAAAAGAGCAGCGCAAAGAAGAGTAGAGTTCTTTTCATGACGAAAGCATAGCTTTTTGTGTGAGAATGCAAAAATGAGTAGATACGATAGTTGGGGAACAGAGAGGGTGCGCACTATTTTTTTTGAACCCGCAGGGGGTTATTCACAAAACGGTCAGTAAAATATTTGGTTTCACAGCCGCCAAAGACACGGCAAGATTTAACGCTTTTGCTGCGTTTTGGTCGAATTAGGGCAACGTACGAAACGCCATACTCTGTACTTTATGAAGTGCCATCATTCGGTTGGTTTCAAAGGAAATCGTACCGATGAGGGCAAATCCTCCGTCGCGGGTTTGTACGAGGGCGCGTCCTAGCTCTAAGCCCTCCTCCTCGCGCCCAAAGGTTGCCGTATGGGTAAAACGCCCTTCGCGGTCAATGAGCGCGATGAGGATGTCGCTGTTAGAGATGCCCAAGGCTATACTCGTACCCACTACGGCGTATCCTCCTGCGGCTAAGGGCACGATGTCGGTGGCTTGTTCGCTCGCGGGGCCTTCGAGTGTGGCTTCCCAGAGCACATTACCTTCCTCGTCTATCTTGGTTACAAACATATTGGCCGCTGCGCCTCGCCCCCTTGTGCCTGCCAAGATAAAACCCGGTGTATCTCTGCGTAGTTTTCCTGCGGTTATGTGCTCGTTGTCTGGGCCGTAGAAACGGTCCCAGCGTAGGTTGCCTAGCGTATTGCTGCGTACTACGCGCATCTTTTCAAACTGTCCGTTGCGCTCTTCTATCTCGTTGCTCCCAAACCAAACAAAATCGCCGTTAGGGGCTTCGGCTACGCTCACGCCGGTGTCGTTTTTCCCCTCTTGAAAGCCGTATATGCGTCGCCACTCCTCGTCTCCGTTCGCCGTTACTTTTAGCACAAACATATCGGTACCGCGTGTGTTTGCCAAAGCGGGGGTTCGCGTATCGCCAATGACGATGTAGCCGCCGTCGGTCGTGGGTTGCACTTGGTTGCCCTGCTCTATGCTACCAGCCTCGCCGAACGTGCGCTGCCAGACCACCTCGCCAGCAGGGTCGAGCCTGAGCAGTAGTAAGTCGCTATCCTCGCTGCCCAGCACCTGCCGCGTCCCAACTACTATCCAGCCGTCGTCGGGCGTGGTGGCGAGGCCTCTGCCCACTTCGTTGTGCAGAGAGTCGCCATAGGTGCGCTCCCACTGCGCATTGCCGAGTGCGTCGGTGCGCACTAAGTACACGTCGGAATTGTTTCGATTGGTAGTGAACGAGGTCGAAGTGCCCAGTAAGGCAAAGCCTCCATCGGCAAGCTCGACCATATCGTGGCCTTCTTCAATACCAGGACCGCCATAGAACTTAATAAAGTTGTGTTCTTCGCCAAACCGCTCTACGGCAAGGTCTTGGCAAGCGACCAAAAAAAGGAAGCATACTGCAACGCCTCGGCGGGAAAGCGCGGGGTTTACACTCCTAAACATGCGTGAAAATGTATGTATCATTAGATAGACAAATAAATAGATGTACCGTAAAGATATGCTAAAAACCACCTTCTTCGCTTTGCTCGACCGCTTTTCAGTCGGAATTTCCCAACAAACTGCGTATTGGAACGAGCTATCTACCACATACGGGGGAAGTAAACGCGCCTATCATAACCTAACGCACCTCGAAAATATGCTGCACGAATTGCAAGCAACCCAGCACGCCATACAAACGTGGGACGCACTGCTATTTGCGCTCTACTACCACGACTTCGTCTATGAGCCACTCCTATCCGACAACGAAGAAAAAAGCGCACAACTCGCTGCCGAACGAATGACTGCCCTCGGCATCTCTCCCGAAACTATCGAGCTATCGAAAGAGACTATTCTCGCTACCAAAACGCACCTCCCCCACCCCACAGCCGATATAAACTACTTCACCGATGCCGACCTTGCCATTTTGGGGCAGCCATGGGAAGTTTATGCGGCCTATGCCGATAACGTGCGGAAAGAGTATGCCCTTGTGCCTTCGTTGCTCTATCGGCGCGGGCGCAAAAAAGTCTTGCAACATTTTCTCGCTACCGAGTCGGTTTTCAAGACGACACACTTCCGGTATCGCTACGAAACGGCCGCACGCGAAAATATCCGAAAAGAACTAAGCCGCTTATAACATTTTTCTATGTAGCTCAATACCCTTTGCGTTACTTTTGCCCACTTTCCATTTTAGCTCTCCTTCCGATGAAATATTATTACACGTTTGTATTGATATGCACACTTATTCTTGTGTGCGCAGAAACAAGTGTAGCACAAAAGCCTAAACGAAACTTTCTGGGCTTATCTCCCCTTTCCGATACCGTAGCTACCGAAAAAGATGGCTTCTTTATCCTTCCGCTCATCTATTTTACTCCCGATACGCGCTGGGCATTTGGTGGCGCAGGGGTATATTATTTCAAAATTCCACCCAAAAAGGAGGGCGAGCAGCCCACCCGCATTTCGTACGTGCAGTTTTTGGCCGACTATACGCAAAATCGGCAACTCGATGTGTGGAGCGTCTGGAATATGTTCACACGTAATGAGAACTACATGTTGAAAGGAGAACTGCGCTACCGCAATTTTCCCGATAAGTTCTATGGTATTGGCAACGCCACCTCGCTCGATGCCGAAGAAAAATATGCCTATAACTTGGTGAGTATCAAAAATCTGTTTTTGAAGAAAGTACGCCCCGGCTTTTTTGCTGGCTTCGACTACCACTTCGAGTACGAGTACGGCTTTGAATATACGCCCGACAAGCAGCTTTCGAGCGGTGAAATTACGGGCTATCGCGGGGGCGTTGGCTCGGCGCTTGGCTTAGTGGCCCTGCTCGACACCCGCGACAACCTCATCAACGCACATAGCGGACAGCTCGCAGAGTTTTCCTCCTATTTTTATCGAGGAACCTTTGGAAGTACCTTCAATTTCACAGTGTTAAACGGCATCTACCAAAGGTATTGGACCTTGAAAAAGAATCACATACTGGCATGGCAAACACGCGCGCGCTTTAGCTTCGGCGGTGTGCCCTTCCTCGACCTCTCCACGCTCGGCAACGACGACCTGCTGCGCGGCTATCCCAAAAACCGCTTCCGCGACTGGCACTTTGCCGCTACCCAAGTAGAATACCGTTTTCCGCTCTTTTGGCGATTTGGCGGGGTAGCCTTTGCTGGCGTAGGCGATGTGTTTAACAACGAAAACGACCTGCGGTTCAATCGGCTCAAGTACTCCGTTGGCTCAGGTTTGCGCTTTTTGGTTAACCCAGCAGAGCGGATCAACATCCGACTCGACTACGGCTACGGCCGCGAAGGAGGTTACTTTTATTTTATGGTAGCAGAAGCTTTTTAAGCATTCGGCTAGTAAGCACCTTCTTCTACCAAGCCCCCTGAAATGCGCAAAATTTGTGCGTTGGCATCTATTAAGTTGTACACAGCCTGCAACTCGCCAAGGGCCGCGCCGATGAAGGTGTTTTGCACCACGCGGTAGTCGAACGAGTTGATAGTACCGTTGCGGTAGCGTTCTTCGCTAATGCGCAGGTTTAGCTCTGCCGCTTCGCGAGTTCGTTGGGCAATGCCGCGCAATAAGCGGCGGGTATTGTACAAGTCCACAGCTGCCTCCACATCGCGCTTGAGCGAAAGTTTTAACGTTTCGATGCGCGCCAACCCAATTTCTTCTTGGATAATTGCATTTTGAATCGCGCGTTTGATACGGCCGCCGTTGAACAAGTTAAATGTTACTGTAAAATTCGCTCCGTAGTTCACCGTAGTGCCGGTAATAGGCACTTGGGGAGCGTTGCGGAGCGTAGAACCGCTCACATCTTGCGAACTAATGTTATCCGAATAGCTCAAGTTTACGTCCACACGCGGGTACATATTAGCCCGAGCTAGCGAGGTAGCATTCCCCATGATGCTCTGCGAAATATATTGCCGCTGCAAGTTCACATTGTTCGCCGACATTTTGTCGTACAGCGCGGGCAAGTAGTAGTCCGTTTCTTTAAAACTGAGCGGGTCGGTAAATTGGTAATCGGTATTAACATTTTCTTCGGCCAACAACACGTTGAGCGTGCGAAGTGCCTGCCGATACACGAGGAGTTGGTTGATATACGCCGTGGAATCGGATAGGTAGTTGCTCTGCTCTAGCAGCAAATCGGTGGTAACGGCACTACCAAGGTCTTTCTTGAGCTGCATGTACTCATATCGCTCGCGCGAAAGGACAACGGACTGCTCAAACACATTCATTCTCTTTTTTTCTAACACAGCACTATAATACCCTTGAATAAGTGCTTGCAAGGTATTTTGCACTACAATAGCTGCATTTCCCTCTGTTTCGCGCTGCAAATTTTCCAAGCGGCTCTTATTGATACGCGCCCGAAAACCGTCGAACAGCACCCAGTTGAGGTTTACCGTAGGGTTAATACCAATGTTGACAATATCACCACCAACGAATGCCGTAGGATTATCAATCGTGGTAATGCGGTTCGATTGAGCAAGAGAGACAGAGAGGTCGGGCAGAAAACCGGCTTCGCCTAACGCGTTATTATTTCGCGCTACCTCTATACTACGGGTTTCTATTTGTATATCGTAATTGTTCTTTAAGCCAATTTGAATCGCATCGGCCAAGGAGAGTTTCTGCTGCCCGTACGAGAGCGTGCTTAATAGGCAAAAAAAGAGCAGTATGTACAATGATTTCATGGTATTCATTATTTTTTTGCGTCTAAATAAAATCCTAGCGAGGCTTGCAAGAGGGCGTTCCGAAATACGCCTGTGTTTTGGGTCATTGGATGCGCTAGGTCAATGTGGTTAGTAAAGATATAATGATAACGCAGGGTAAAATCTACGCTTTGATGGAAGGTAAATCCTAGCCCTAAGAATGCGCCCACATCGAGCGGGTTAAGGCGTTCTACGAGGTCAATCCGCCCGTTGGGGATGAAGGTATAACTGCCCCCCGTACCCTGCAACTCCGCATTGAGCAAAAGAGCAATCCGCGCACCGGCTTCTAGGAACAGGCCGGTGCTTTGGGTGAGATATTGTTTGTAGCTTATCGGCAAGGCGACGTAATTATATTTAGAGGCGATGGTCAGACCGGAGTCGAGCAATATCCCGTTGCGTAGCTCTGGCTCTTTCTGTTGCGCCCCCTGTTTGGAGTAGGTAAACTCTATTTGCAGGGCACTTTTGGCGGTCAGTCGTCGGCCATAGAGTGCGCCGATGCGCAAGCCCACTAGGCTGCCCGTACCTACGGCGTCGCCAACAATGTTGCTTACATTCGTGCCCACACGCACGCCCACATAGTTTTTGCGGAGCGTGCTATCGGAAAATATTTTGGGGCGAAGTAGTTGGAACTGAGCGGTCTGACGCTGTTCGGCAGGAACTTTATTCAGTGTGCTGTCAAAGCGTTGCGCCATTAAGGTCGGTGCGGTTACGCCTGCCCACAACAGTGTCAGCAGTAGGGAAAAAGAGCGGTGGAAGGTCATCATTAAAAAATATAAAACGTGGGAGAGTAGTGGACTATGTAGGTTCAAAGGTAGAAAGCCCTTTCCGAAAAAAGTGCTTTCTAAATGTTTTCTTAGTTAGGCGTGGAGCGGTTGCTCGGTACGCTCGGTTTGCGGCAAGGTACTCGCCGCTTCCGGCGTATCCGCGTCGGGCGTGTGTGGGTACTTAGCTTGCTGCTTTTTAAGGTCAATAAGCACGCGTTCTACCTCCTCAGGGGCAGGCTTTTTACCTGTCCATAGCCACTTTGCCCACAAGCGTATGTCGTTGAAAACGAGGATGAGCACGGGGAAAAACAGCAAAATAATGAACGTGCCTATCAGGATGCCGTAAGCAACCGAAATGGCCATCGGGATAAGGAATTGTGCCTGAAAACTGCGTTCCAAAATGAGCGGATATAGACCCAAAACCGTTGTAAGTGAGGTGAGGATGATAGGGCGAAAACGAGCCACGCCGGCATCAAACGCCGCCTCGCGTACCTTCATTCCTTCTAACAAGTTTCGATTGTAACGGTCGAGAAATACGACGGCATCGTTGATAATTACGCCTGAAAGGGCAATCATCCCCCACGCACTTAGCAGCGAGATAGGGAAGCCGGGGTGGTCGGGGTTGAGCAGCCCTGCCCGAAACGACTCAAGTCCGTGCCCCCACGCTGCGCCTATCCAGCCAATCGGTATCATGCTAATTACCAAGATGGCTTGGTAAAACGAGCGGAAGGTAATCATGATGAGAATCACTATGAGAAGGAACGCTCCGCCAAAAAAAGTTACTAACTCTACAACGGCTTTGTTACTTTCCTTTGCCTGTCCGCCGCTCTCGGTTTTCACGGTAGGGAATTGCGCCAACAAACGCGGCACAATCTCCTCGTTTACACGGTTGAGAATAGGGGGCAACTCGGCGTAGGGGTCAGTGAGTTCGGCATCTACAGTTACGGTGCGTTTCGTTTGGTAGTGTTGTATGTCGGCTATCCCACGTTCCATCGAATAATTGACCAACTCTTTAAAGGCGTATTCGTTGCCCCCTTGCTTGAGCCGCATCTCGTCGAGCTGGCCGAGGGAGAGGCGGTCGGAGGCGGGGTAACGCACCCACACGCGCAGTTCGTCTTTGCCTTTCTGGAAGCGTTGTACCTCTTCGCCAAAAAAGCCTTGGCGCACCTGTTTGGCAATTTCGCCCTGCGTAAAACCGAGGAAGTAGGCTTGCCGCGAAAGTTCGAGTTGCAGTTCGCGGTTGCCGATGTTATTGTCGTCGTTTACCTCTTTGAGTTCTTCCATTTTTTGCAGTTCTGCTTTCAGGAAGGCAGTGGCAGCGTCGAGTGCGTCGGCATCTTTGCTCATAATTTTCACCGAAACGGGCTTACCAAAGCGGTTGGCGTTGCCAATCGAAATTTTTTCGGCTTCGGGGATTTCGCCTACTTTTTCGCGCAGGCGTTTGATAATTTCCACATCGCTCACGTTACCGTCTTCGCGGTAGAAAAGCTGCACCTGCCCTACGTGGCTACCGTTGCCCAAGCGCGAAAAGCCTACGCCGCCAAAAGTCGTTTTTACGATGTCGGTCGTATCGCCGTAGGCTTCTTTCATCTCGGCGTTCATTTCCCATACGTAGTCTTCAAATTTTTTGACGTATTCTTCTACGACCTGTTCGCGCGTACCGGGCTTAAAGGCAATATCCATACTTACCGAAAAGAAAGGGATTTGCGGGAAAAATGTCGCCTTGATGAAACCTCCTCCTAACAAGCCAAACGTAATAGGGAACAGCGCAAGCACTACGGCGGCAGTAATGTATTTATGGCGCATTGTTACCTTTAGCATATTGCCGTACAGCGTATAGCGCATAAAGTTTATAAAACGATTAATGGCCGTGCGCACCGCAGAGTTTTTGCTTTTTACCCGCAGCACATGCTCGCTTGCCAAGTGCGCAGGTAGCACAAAAAAGGCTTCGATGAGTGAAAACCCTAGGCTGATGATGACCACCACGGCGAGGTCGCGCAGGAAGCTAAAACTTTCGAGGTAGAGTAGGGGGGCGAAGGCTATCATGGTCGTTGTTACCGAAGTGGCCACGGCGGGCAGCACTTCGAGCGTGCCATCTATGGCAGCCTGCTGGGGCGTTTTACCTTTTTCAAAATGCGAGAAAATATTTTCGGCGATTACGATGCCGTCGTCCACCAAAATTCCTACCACGAGAATCATCCCGAAGAGCGAAATCATGTTGATGGTCAGGCCAATAAAAGAGCCAAGGATAAATAGTCCTAAGAAAGAAGAAGGAATACCCCACGCTACCCATGCGGAAAGGCGCAAACTCAGAAAGAAGCCTAACACGGCAAGTACGAGCAAAAGCCCCACCGTACCGTTGTTGAGCAACATATCGAGGCGTTGCTGCAAGAGTTCCATAAAGTTGAAATTGATGGACAGCGAAAGGTGCGGGTTGCGTTCGTTGAACGTTTCGGTAAAACCTTTGGCGTAGGTGGCGATTTTTTCAAGGTCTTCGCTCAATAGCTTATCCACACGAATATACACGGCTTCTTTTCCGTTGAGGCGCGAGGTGTTGGGCACATCGGCGAATTTTTCTTCTACCGTCGCGATGTCTTTCAGGAGTAGTTTGCTGCCGTCGGGGTTGGTGCGGACTACGATTTCAGCAATTTGCTCAGCATCGGTTTTTTTGCCCCGCGAGCGGATGAGTATTTCTTCGTTGCGGGTTTTGATAGCCCCGCCCGACACATCGCGGTTGTTGAAGCGCACGGCGTTGGCGACTTGGTCGAAGGTGAGTCCGTACTTATTGAGTGCCCCTTCGGTAACCTCGATGGCAATTTCCAAGCTGGGAAAGCCAATTAGTGCTACCTGCGAGACCTCGCCCGAGGCGAGCATTTCGTCTTCTATCTCTTCGGCGTAGCGTTTTA
>CAYUJH010000045.1:0-10363 GCA_964444995.1 uncultured Roseobacteraceae bacterium
CGTATAACGTTTGCCAATCGCAGCTTGTTCTTCGTACATCAGGCGGAAATCGAACTTTAAATCGTCGTAGAGTGCGGTTGCTTTTTCGGCAAGGCCGTCTTTTTTCATAAGGGGCAAAATAGCTGCCTTGAAGGGTGCGAACGCAGGGTTCAACTTCAAGAATGTGCGCGTTTTGGCTTGCTCGCCTTCGCCCACTTCTTGCTCGGTATAGGCTTCGGAAAGCACCATGAGGAAGAGGCGGTCGGCGCCGATACTCGTCTCGATGACGTACGGGATGTAGTTCTGATTGATTTCCGGGTCGAAATACTGCTGTTTCTTTTTAGAATATTCTTGGTGGCTGCGCAGGTCGAAGTCGGTGCGGGAGTGAATACCTTCCACTTCTTTGAAACCAAAGGGGAACTGGTATTCGATGTCGCAGGCGGCGTTGGCATAGTGCGCGAGCTTTTCGTGGTCGTGGAAGCGGAAATGTTCGGGGCGCACGCCGAGCAGGCTGTGCCATTTCATGCGAGCAACTTTCCATTGTTCGTACCACTCCAACTCTGAGCCGGGGCGCACAAAAAATTGCATTTCCATTTGCTCGAACTCGCGCATCCGGAAGATAAACTGCCGCGCCACAATCTCGTTGCGGAACGCCTTGCCAATTTGCGCGATGCCAAAAGGCACTTTTTGCCGTGCCGATTTTTGCACGTTTAGAAAATTGACAAAAATACCCTGTGCGGTTTCGGGGCGGAGGTAGATTTTGCTTGCCGCATCGGCTACCGAGCCGGTCTGGGTATCGAACATGAGGTTGAACTGCCGCACTTCGGTCCAGTTGGCCGTGCCGCTCAAGGGGCAAACGATTTGCTCGTCGAGGATAAGCTGATGCACACCAGCGAGGTCTTCGGCTTCGAGCAGTTGGTTCATTTTAGTAACAAGAGCCTTAGCCCGTGCTGCGTCGCCTGCTTTTTCATACTCGGCGGCGCGGTCTTCGAGCAGCACGTCGGCGCGGTAGCGTTTCTTGGAGTCCTTGTTATCGAGCATAGGGTCGTTGAAGCTATCCACGTGCCCAGAGGCCTTCCATATCGTGGGGTGCATGAAAATCGCGCTATCTATCCCCACAATGTTATCGTGGAGTTGCGTCATGGCCTTCCACCAAAATTGCTTCAAATTGTTTTTAAGTTCTACGCCGTTTTGGCCATAGTCGTACACGGCTTGCAGGCCGTCGTATATTTCGCTCGAAGGGAACACAAAGCCGTATTCCTTCGCGTGCGACACCACTTTCTGAAAAAGGGTGTTCTCTTGCGTTTGTTCTTTCTTTGCCATGTGGCAAATATATGCCAAGATTTATAGGATGTGAAAAATTTGCCAGATTTGATTGCTAAGAAACAAGCGAGGCGGCTTTTTGCCCAAACGCGGGGAGCGCAACGCTTTGTCGGTCGCGACTTCTTGCCTAGAAACTTAGAGTAGTCTAAAAAAAATAAATGAATCGCCTATACTTTTTAAAAGGAATTGTCTAATTTTGTTCGTTCCTTACGCGCATCGCGACAAACTATCCGATGTGTTGGCAGGTTATACCACTTTTCGTAGGGCTTGGCGTAGTTAGTCCCTGCGGGAAAAGAAAAGGGTAATCTTGTTTTTATGCTAAGAGTCACGTGATTTATAAGACCATAAGTTCGCAAACTTCATGCGCTTCGGTATATACCAAAAAAATCATCAAAAAAACTCACTGATATACAGTTATTTATATAATCTGAAAACTAAAATCTGTGCTACGTTACAACATACTATGCGAATATCTTTTTACAAACAACTGACAGCGCGTAAGATGCTGTCCCTCTTTGTGACCCTATTGACGACCTGTTGGATAGCGCAAGCACAAGACGGCGAGCACGAAGTGAAGGGCACGGTGCGCGATGCGGCGACCAACGAGCCGCTCATTGGCGCTATCGTGCGCGTGGCGGATAATCCGCAGAAAGCTGTGGCGGTAACCGATGTCAACGGAGCGTTTACCATCAAACTGCTCAACCGCACCGAAGCGTTTATTTTGCTCACCCACATTGGCTACGAAGAAACAAAGGTGCTGCTGCGCGCAGGAAAGGCGAACGTTATCAAAATGAGCGAGTCGAAGGAAGGCTTGAGCGAAGTGGAAGTGAAAGGCGAGCGCGTTCGCGACGAGGGCACAAAAAGTCTGTCTCAGGTATCGCTAGGGGCAGAGCTTCTGGAGCGCAATAGCACGGCGAGTTTGGGGGCGGCTCTCGCACAGATAGACGGGGTAAGTTTCGCTTCTATGGGCGCCAACATTCAACTACCGGTCATTCATGGTCTATATGGCAATCGAATTCTGATACTTAACAATGGTTTTAAGCACGGTTTCCAAAACTGGGGCAACGACCACGCGCCCGAAATTGACATTGCCGGTGCGGGCAACATCACGGTAGTAAAAGGCGCGGCAGGGGTGCGCTACGGTCCCGACGCGCTCGGCGGCGCGATTGTGGTAGAGCGCAGTGGGTTGCCGTTCAATACGGCACTGCATGGCAGCCTGTCCACCGGCTTTCAGAGCAACGGGCGTGGCGGCTTTTTACTGTTCAATATGGGGCAGGGCACAGAGAAATTTAGCTACCACCTCGGCGGTAAGGCAAACTTTGTGGGCGACCGCCGTGCGCCAGATTATCTGCTTACCAACACCGGAGCGCGGGAATACTCGTTCAACGCCGGAGCACGCTACCGCTCGGGCAACTTCGACGCAAAAGTGCATTACAGCTACGTGAATCAAAATCTAGGAATTTTACGCGCTTCGATTGGCAGCAGTGGCCCGGCACTCATTCGCAACTTTGAAGCCGAGCAGCCTACCTTTATTCGTCCGTTTTCATACGCTATTAACGAGCCGAACCAACTCGCCGAACACCACCTTGCCTCCGTTACGGCAAATTGGTACGCCTCGGACAACAATCAGTTTACGCTCAAATATGGTGTGCAGATTAATCAGCGGAACGAGTTCGACGTGCGTCGCAACGCCGAACTTCCTATCATAGACCTCGACTTAACGACCCACGACGCGCAGTTTGAATGGAGACACGTACGCGGAAAAATCTTAGAAGGTGCCATAGGGGTTCAGGTGTTTTCGCAGAGCAATATAAACAACCCCGGTACGAACATCACACCCTTCATCCCCAACTACCGCAACACGCGTCTCAGTGCTTTTTGGGTTGAAAACCTCACCTTCGGGCAGCAGTCGCTCGAGCTAGGATTGCGCTACGATTTTGAAGACAACGCCGTGAGCGGTCGCGACCGCGCACAAGTGGGCTTCAGCGATGCGTTTACCTTTTCAAACCTTACCTTGGCTGTAGGCTATGTAAACGAACTAAGCAGCACGACGACTTTCCGCGCTAATCTCGGCTCGGGATGGCGACCGCCCAACATGGCAGAACTGTACAGCTTCGGGCAACACGAAGCGCGAAGCATGTTCGGCCTTTTGCGCTACGAACCCGACGAGGCAGGGCGCATTACCGCCAGCCGCGTGGTGCCTCTGCGCGAGAGCGAAATTTTGCCCGAACAGAGCTATAAACTTATCAATGAGTTAGAAGTGAGAGGAGAGTCTTCGCGATTGAGCCTTTCTGCCTATGCAAACTACATACGAAATTTCATTTTCAATCGGCCGATTGGCGTATTGGGTACAGCACGCGGCCCCATGCCCACCTTCGTGTTCGACCAAGCCGATGCACTGTTTGCCGGACTCGACGCCACCTACGAGCATACCTTCAGCGAGACGCTACAAGGAACGGCTGGTGCGTCGTTCATTTGGTCGCGAAACGTGCAGCGCGACGAGCCGCTCATCAATCAGCCACCTATCAATCTTCGGTATGCGCTGGAGTGGGCAAAGCGCAAGGTGGGCTTCTTCGATGAACTGACCGTTTCGCTCGAACCAAGCTACACCTTTCGGCAGTTCCAAGCTCCGCGCTTCATTAGTGCCCGCGACTTGGTGGAAGGAAACGTTGAGCTGGCAATTGATGCCGAAATTTTTGACTTTCAGGAAGCTCCCCCCGGCTACTTTTTGCTCAGCGCATTCGCTGAGGCTAAAAAGAACCGATTCAGCGCGTCGCTGCGTGTAAACAACGCGCTCAATACCCGCTACCGCGACTATCTAAATGCCATGCGCTACTTCGCCGATGACTTAGGAATCAATGCAATTATCTCTGTTCAATATAAATTTTAACCTAAACTCTTTTACGACTATGAAAAAGACACTCTTTCAATTTGCCTTTGTGCTTGTTGCCTGCTGCCTGACCGTAGGTATGTTTTCTTGCAGCGACCCAGAAGCACCAGCACCCGAAAATGAGGTGGAGACCTTTACCGATATCGAGTTTATTTTTACCAATGACAACGACCCTACCGATGTGCGCAAGGGCATTTGGCAGGATGCCGACGGCCCCGGGCCGATTGAACCAGTTGTACTGCAACACATAGAGCTGAAGGCAAATAGTACATATACCCTCACCTTTTCCATGTTTAACAACCTAAACGCAAGCGCACCCTACGACGTGCTGGCTGAGATTAAGGACGAGGAAGACGAACACCAACTCTTTTTTGAGTTTACCCGCGACGTATTCGCCAGCCCAAGCGGTGTGGGCAACATTCAGAGCCGCGATGACGCGATCAACTACCTCGACACCGACCAAAACGGCCTGCCAATAGGCTTGCGCACACGTTGGGTAACCGGAAATGCTACCAACGGGGCGAGCTTCAGAACCATACAGGGGCACCAGCCCGGGGTAAAGTCAGCTACTTCGGCATGGAATAGTGGCGATATCGACTGGGATATCACCTTCGCACTTACTGTGGTGGAATAAGCCTTATCAACACTGTATTAAAGTCAGGTGAGTGGCTGCGTGCGTTGCTGCTCCCACAACCAAGCCGAGCGTACCATCTCTTCGAGAGTGCGCTCGGCTTTCCATTTTAGTACCGTGTTGGCGCGTGTGGTATCCGCCCATACTTGTTCCACGTCGCCCGGCCGGCGGGGGGCAATTTCGTAGGGTAGGGAAACTTGATTGACTCGCTCAAAGGTGCGGATGACCTCTAACACAGAGTGCCCTTTCCCTGTGCCCAAGTTGAATACTTCGAAGGGAGCATCCATATTGTTGTGCAGCGCCCGCGTTAGCGCCACTACGTGTGCCTCGGCGAGGTCCACTACGTGAATGTAGTCGCGCACGCACGAGCCGTCGGGCGTAGGATAATCGTTGCCGAAGACCGCAATTTTTTCGCGAAGCCCGGCGGCTGTTTGCGTAATAAACGGCATAAGGTTACTCGGCGTGCCGTTGGGCAGTTCGCCAATCAGGCCGGAGGGGTGCGCACCTACCGGATTGAAATAACGCAGCGAGACAACCCGCAGAGCGGTATCGGCGCGGCTCGCATCGCGCAAAATCTCTTCCCCAATCTGCTTGGTGTTCCCATAGGGCGACTCGGCAGGCAACACCGGCGATTCTTCTGTTACAGGCAAGGTGGTAGGTTGGCCATAGACCGTACACGAGGACGAGAATATGAAGGTATGCACCTCGTGTGCGGGCATACTTTCGAGCAAATGCAGTAAGGACAGCAGGTTGTTGTGGTAATATTTCAGCGGGTTGGCAACCGATTCGCCCACCGCTTTGCTTGCCGCAAAGTGCATCACGGCGCATATCGTCTGCTCCTGAGCGAACACCTCGTTGAGGGCAACTTTATCGCAGAGATTTAGCTGATAAAAAGGTGGGGGGTAGCCTATGATTTTCGCCAAACGTGGCAATACCTCCGCCGAAGAGTTGGAAAAGTCATCGAGCAGAATGGGCAGATAGCCGGCTTCGGCGAGTGCTACTACGGTATGCGAGCCTATGTAGCCCGTCGCGCCGGTAACTAATATTTTTTTCATGGCTTTGAAAGAAAATGTTAGAGGTTTATAAGGATTTGAAACGTACAAGGTGCGGCGCCGTTGCGCAATACTTTTTGTGGCAAGACCTATGATGATACAAGCTCACGACCAAAGTACAAAAATTTATACAGTATTTTGCCTTTTTGCAGCGTAGCTATTAACTTCGCGCCTCTTACTCTGAAAATACCTTCACTTTAACGTTATATTGCAAAATGGCAAATCATCAGTCGGCAAAGAAAAGAATCCGCTCTTCTGAGAAGAAAAGACTAGAAAATCGCTATCAATTAAAGACTGCGAGAACGTATGTAAAAAAATTGCGTGCGCTCGATAACAAGCAGGAGGCTCTCGAGCTATACAAAGAAGTTTCTTCTATGATTGATAAGCTCGCTAAGAAGAACGTAATTCATAAGAACAAAGCCGCTAACAACAAGTCGAAGTTGGCAAAATACGTGAACTCACTCGCCTAGCACCTAACGGCTAGGGCTGTGTTTTTCGTTTGCATTGTTAACTTCTGCCATTTTTTGGCGACGGTTTCTAAAAAAGCCTCCATGTGCATGGAGGCTCTTTTCGCTGGCTAGCGATTGTTAGAAACTAGCCCTTTTCGGCTGACTGTGCGTAGGTACATGCAAACATTTTTTTGTGCGCAACTCAGCATGTACCAAAAAAAGCCTTGGTAGCGCGTAGTGCCTGCACGAGCGCGTCTATCTCTGTGCTATGGTTGTAGATGCCTAACGATACGCGCACAGTCGCAGGCAGTTGGTAGAACGTCATGAGTGGCTGTGTGCAATGATGCCCTGCTCGTACGGCAAACCCGTGGCTATCTAAAAAAGTAGCTACGTCGTGCGGGTGTATGCCCTCTAACACAAAAGAAAAAATCCCCCCTCGTTGCTCAGCCGTGCCTATTAGCCGAAGCCCCTCTACAGTGTGCAAAGCAGCGTGCGTATAGGCCGTAAGTTGCTGTTGATGCACCCAGACGGCTTCGCGCCCTATACCTTCTAGCCATTGCAGCGCAGCGGCTAATCCTACCGCTCCTGCTATGTTGGGTGTGCCCGCTTCTAAGCGTTGGGGCAGGGCACTATACGTGGCCTGCTCAAACGTTACCGAGCGTACCATCCCGCCCCCTACCTGATACGGCGCACAGGCATCGAGCCATTTCTTTTTGCCATATAGCACGCCAATCCCCATAGGACCATAGACTTTGTGCCCAGAAAACACTAAAAAATCGCAGTTGAGTGCCTGCACGTCGAGCGGTAGGCAGGCAGCACTTTGCGCGGCATCGAGCAGTACCGGGACGTTGTGCCGATGCGCTTCAGCGATTGCCCGGGCGACAGGATTTAGCGTGCCTAAGGTGTTAGAAATATGCGTAAGGGCAAAGAGTTTGGTGCGTTCGGAAAGCAGTTCGGGCAGTTGTTCTAGGCATAGTTCACCGTTGGGGCGTATGGGCAAAATGCGCAGCCTAGCGCCCGCATGTTGGCAGGCGCGTTGCCAAGGCAGCAGGTTAGCGTGATGCTCCATCGCCGAGACGAGCACCTCGTCGTCGGGAGTGAGGCGCGTGGGCAGGAAACTTTCTGCTACTAGATTGATGCCCTCCGTTGCCCCTTTGGTGAAAATAATTTCTTCGGCGTGTGCAGCATTGAGAAAGCGTTGTACGGTTTGGCGTGCTGCGTCGTAGGCTTGGGTGGCTTTCCAAGCTAGGCCATAGACTCCCCTGTGAGCGTTTGCGTTTTGGGTTGTGTAAAATTTTTGCAGTGCTTCTAAGACTGGTAAGGGTTTTTGTGTAGTAGCTGCGCTGTCGAGATAGTAGAAAGGACTGCCGCCGGCGCGCGCATGTTGGAACAAAGGGAACAGGGAAGAAAGGTCTTGGGCATTCATGGCAAAGCGTGAGGTGGCGGGGGGCGCAAATGTTACTGCAACGTAAATTAGTGCACTTGTTTGATGCAAAGGTTTTGAAATACTGGGTGAAAGTCCTATTTTTCTGGCGTGATTTAGAGTGCGCTCACGTTTTTTGTACGTAACACATTGTTTTTCAGCGAACTGCTACAGAAGCTGTGCTGCAGCGAGGCAAAGCAAAATATGCGGCATAAGAAGGCGCGGGCAGAGTGCGCAGGCTTGGCGAATTCCACTTATTTTTTCTAAATTGACCCTGAAAATAGTCCTTATGTATGCGAATTCGTAAAGTAAATACATGAAAATGAGTATGTTACTTGTTTTTGCTCTTACAAGAACGCCCCACGTCTAACTATTCAACACGCATGAAACGCCTAACAGTTTACCTCGTTCTGACCGTATTTTTTATATGCTTTTCTGGTTTAGATGCCCTTATGGCGCTTGATGTAACGCACCTCGCTGGGGCAGCACATGTGGAGGGACTCACTTCGGGAGGGCATGGAGACCTTCCGTCTGTATTTTCCGTGATTCCTTTTGCGCTGTTGCTTATCATGATAGCTACCGGGCCGCTTTTTTACGAGCATTTTTGGCATAAAAACTATCCTAAAATTGCTATGGCACTGGCGGCTATGGTCATTTTGTACTACGTGGTTCTTTTGCACAACACACACGGGCCTATTCACGCCTTTTTTGAGTATTTTCAATTTATTGCCCTGCTTT
Source organism: uncultured Roseobacteraceae bacterium (assembly GCA_964444995.1). Classification (GTDB taxonomy): domain Bacteria; phylum Bacteroidota; class Bacteroidia; order Cytophagales; family Flammeovirgaceae; genus CAYUJH01. The sequence continues at coordinate 8,486 of CAYUJH010000045.1, forward strand.
CATCGCTGTATATCGCCTCTGGGGGAATTATGATTAAGGTGGATAAAAAAGGCACCTCTCGGATGAACGTTACCATTCTCCTCATCGGCGCGGTGATTTCTAATATCATCGGCACTACTGGGGCCTCTATGTTGCTCATCAGGCCGTTCATTCGGCTTAATAAAGACCGCATTCAGCCCTATCATATCGTATTTTTCATCTTTATGGTCAGCAACATAGGGGGGGCACTCACGCCCATTGGCGACCCTCCGCTCTTTTTAGGCTTCCTAAAAGGCGTACCTTTTACATGGACTCTTACACATAGCTTTTTGCCGTGGGTACTTGCCACTTTGTTGTTAGGCGCACTTTTTTATCTGTACGATAGCCGAAACAAAGAAGTCAACCCCCTGTTTGCCGACGAGGCCCGTCGTACATTTTCCAACAAAATAAGTATCGTAGGGACGAAAAACTTCATCTGGCTGGCCGTAGTGGTAGGCGCTATCTTCCTTGACCCTCTAAAAATAGACTGGCTACCGGGCATCATCGAATTGCCGGAAAAGGGCTTTACGCTAGGTACACTCGCAGGGTTAAGCCCCGAAGAGCGAGAAGGAGCAACAGCGTTTTCATTTATTCGCGAATTTATAATGTTTACTGTGGCATTTCTATCCTTTCGCTTGGGCGATAAGATAGCACTTCGGGGCAATGAGTTCAACTTTGAGCCTATTCGCGAGGTGGCGTTTATTTTCATTGGTATTTTTGGTACTATGATGCCCGCGCTCGAGTTGGTGGCGCACTTCGCTGCATCGCCGGCAGGGAGCAAGCTCATCACCCACAACACGCTCTACTGGGGTACAGGCATTATCTCCGGTTTCCTCGATAACGCCCCCACCTACCTCAACTTTCTCACCGCAGCAATTGCAGCCCAAGGTGGTACAATTACCAAAAGTGCCGATGTAGTGCGCTTTGCCTACGAACAAGGCTTTACCGACTCCATTATCCAACTCACGGCTATTTCGGTGTCGGCGGTATTTTTTGGGGCGATGACCTACATTGGCAACGGCCCTAACTTCATGGTGAAATCTATCGCCGAGCAAATCGGTATTCAAATGCCCTCGTTCTTTGGCTACATTTTACGGTTTTCTATTCCGCTGCTTATACCCATATTACTCGTCGTATGGTTGGTGTTCTTCGCATTTGTATAATCTTTGCGTATCTTTCTGCAAACGCAACACTTTATACCATGCTGAATTTTGTAAGACTACGCACGTATTTCTTTTTCTTTGTAACCGGGCTGTTTGCCTGCGACGGTGCGCGGGAATTTGTGCCCGATGTGTCGGATATCCCGATAGAGGTGCACATCGTACGCTTAGAACAGACGTTTGGCACGCTACGTACCTCCGACGAGATTGTACAATTTTTAGAGGCACACCCCGAATTTTCGGAGGAGTACTTCTACCGCTCGCGCTTTCCGCACGACAGCCTGTTGGCCGAGCAACTGCAACGCTTCCTCGCCTTCCCCTTCAACGATACACTCTTTGCCGACGTGGCGCGCATCTTCCCCGACCTACGCCCCTACGAAGAAGAACTCGCGCAGATGTTTCGGTACATTACCTACTACTATCCCGAATTTGTCCCCCCCAAAGTATATACAATGGTATCGGGCTTTGGCAGCTTTGGCTTCGGGCAAGATATGTTGGTAACGGATAGCGTCATTGTGATTGGGCTAGACTTTTTTGCCGGAGCGAAGGCCACGTACCGCCCGCACGATATTCCGATGTACATCCAGTCGCGCTACGAGCCAGCGTACATCGTGCCTACGGTCGCGCAGTTTCTTTCAGCGCAGTTCAATACCTACGACGAGGCAGACCAAACCATGCTGAGCGAAATGCTGTTTCACGG
>CAYUJH010000046.1:0-10308 GCA_964444995.1 uncultured Roseobacteraceae bacterium
TGCAACACATAGCCTGTTGACGCTGCATTTTTTCAAGGCAATAAAGTATCCGGTACCACTCGCGCAGCAGCCAGCGTGGCTGCATGTGCCCACCTCTTACACCTTCTACACCCACGATACAATTAGCCAAAGCCTATACGAAGTGCACGACTTCTTTTCGCCGGAAGCCGAGCACATCTTCTGGCCCAACCTTATGGACTTGACCTACGACGTACTTCGCGCCGTTTCCGACAAAGCCATCAGCGTATATTTAGCCCATACAAGCCCTGAGCTAGCCGCCAAGCGCGACACGGTTCGCCGCGAGCTGAAACGGCACGGCTACCGCGTACTACCTACCCACGACGTACCGCTCGAGAGTTACGAGCTAGTAACACAGATGCGCCACGACCTATCGGCGTGCGTTTTTTCCATACACCTCATAGACACACAGCACTACGGGCAGGTTCTGCACGATAAGCCCACCACATCGCTCGTAGCTTTCCAAAACGAAGTAGCCGCCGACTACGCGCACGAACAGCTAAATATGGGGCTGGCATTTAAGCGGTACGTATGGCTCTCGCCCGAAACAGCAAGCCCCGACGAGCAGCAACGCTTTTACCTCGAAAAGTTGCATCGCGAGCCTTCTCTGCAATACGGTGCGGAATTTCTACAAAATCCGTTGGAAGATTTCAAGACCGTTGTGCTAAATGAGCTACACCGTATTGGTTACACTGCTCAAAATGAAGATGTTAACAAGCAAGCAGAATTTGAAGAAAGCCAAAAAAAATCCATATATTTGATAGTGGATATGCGCGACGAGCAAGCGAGCACCCCCCTACGGGAATGGCTAGAAACACAAAATTTCTCCGTGCTCACTTCCTCGCCCCGTACCGACACGCTAAAAAACCTACGAAAGACACACCAACACAATCTTACACACTGCGACGGTCTCATTATATTCTTCAGCAAAGCCACCGAAGCGTGGTTAATTGCCAAACTACAAGACATTCTCAAGTCGCCGGGTATGGGGCGTACCGTACCGCTGCACAACAAGGCTATTTTTACAGATACCGAAGCGAACGCGCAGCGGTTAGAAGAAATTCGGGTGCGCAATGCACACTACCGCGATGCGCTCGTTATTCTCAATAAAGGAGAATTTTCACCGAGAAGCCTTGAAGGTTTTGTGAAAAGCCTATCACCTACGCCCAACACCAGTCCCTCATCCCTGAACAACTAGCTTTTTACCTATACTATGCTTGCTACTCAAGAAATATCCTTAGTACCCAACCCTTTCCCAGGGCTTCGGCCGTTCCGTACGGAGGAGACCCACCTGTTCTTTGGCAGGGAGGGGCAGGTGGACGAGGTGCTTGAAAAACTGCAAGCGCATCGGTTCATTGCCGTATTGGGCACTTCGGGCAGCGGTAAATCGTCGTTGATGTATTGTGGGCTGATTCCCAGCCTACACGGAGGCTTTATGCCCGGGGCAAGCTCCAACTGGCGCGTGGTAGTAGCTCGCCCCGGCATTGCCCCTATCCGCAACCTCGCCGAAGCACTCATGACCGATAGTACCCCGAAAGAATCCTACGAGGTAGAGCTACAAACTAAGCTATCGGTGCTCAGAAGCAGCTCGCTAGGCTTGCTAGAAATCATCAAACGCACCCGCCAAGAAAACGACGAGCAGATACTGCTCCTCGTGGACCAGTTCGAAGAATTGTTTCGCTTCAATCGCATAGACGACAGCGCGTTTTCGTTCAACGAGTCAGCACTTTTCGTAAAACTGCTCGTAGAAGTAGTTCGGCAGCGGGATGTGCCGGTGTACGTAGTAATGACCATGCGCTCCGACTACATCGGCGACTGTGCCCAATTTCCGCAGTTTACGTCGCTTATCAACGAAAGCCATTTTCTTATCCCCCAAATGACCCGCGAGCAAAAGCGCGAAGCCATTTTAGGGCCAGTAGCAGTAGGCCAAGGCAGCATGACCCCGCGCCTTGTGCAACGCTTACTCAACGATTTGGGCGAAAACCCAGACCAGCTGCCCATCTTGCAGCACGCACTCATGCGCACGTGGAACTATTGGAAACGCCATAGCCAAGACAATACGCCCGTAGATTTAATCCACTACGAAGCTATCGGCCGTATGGAGGGGGCACTCTCGCAACACGCCGACGAAGCCTACGAAGAACTCAGCAAGCCCCAACGAGAGATTTGCGAAGTGCTATTCAAAACCCTCACCGAAAAAGGAAACGACGGCCGCGGCGTGCGACGGCCTACGCGCTTAGGCGACATTGCCGCTATCGCCAATGTGCCCTTAGAAGAGGTTATGGCCGTCATCGAACGTTTCCGAATGGCAGGGCGCACACTGCTCATGCCGCCGCCCTATGTGCCGCTCGTCGAAGAGACTATCGTAGATATTTCGCACGAAAGCCTCATGCGGATTTGGGTGCGCTGCCGCGAATGGGTGGAAGACGAGGCCGAAGCCGTAAAAATATACCTGCGCCTTTCCGAAGCCGCTGCCCTGCACCAAGCCGGGCAAGGAGGTTTATGGCGGCCGCCCGACTTACAACTTGCCCTCGCATGGCGCAATAAGGTAAAACCAAACCTACTATGGGCCGAACGCCACGCGCCAGCCTTCGAGCGCACGATGGTCTTCCTGACCAACAGCCAAAAAAGCTACGAAGACGAGCAACGCAGCAAAGACCGCCTACAAAAACGCGCCATTCAGCGACAAAAAGTGATTTCACTTATCCTCACGGCAGCCGTCATTGGGGCAATTTTCCTCGTGATTTTCTCGTACTTAAAGGCCGAAGACGCGACCAAAAGTTTCCAGATTGCCCAACAGCAGACCGAAGCCGCCCAAAAAGCACAGCGCGAAGCCCTACAAAGTGCCGAAGAAGCTGAAATAGCACGCATGGAAGCACAAAGCAACCTAGAAGCCGCCGAAGTAGCGGCCGAAGAAGCCCGCCGCCAAGAACGCCTCGCCCTCGAAGAAAAACTCCGCGCCGACCTGCAAAGGCAGTTGGCCGAATCGGCACGGCTGGCCGCCGAAATGAGTGCCGACGAAGCCGATAGTGCCCGCCGTATTGCTATCGAACAGCAACAGATTGCCCAAGAAAGCTTCGACCGCGCCCGAAAAGCCCGCGAAGAAGCCGATGCCAATGCCGACCGCGCCAAACGGTTGCGCTACCTCTCGCTCGGGCAAACAATGGCCGTAAAATCGCTGCGCCTTAGCGACACCGTGCAACGTGCCCTCGTGGCCAAGCAAGCCTATATTTTCCACGAACGCTACGAGGGAAACCCGTACCACCCTGACCTCTACGACGGCTTGTACTATGCCGAAAAACGCCTAGAAGGCGACTCGTTCAACGTCTTATCGGGCCATCAGGATGCTGTACGCGCACTGCTGATTGCCCCGAAAAGCAATGCGATTTTTTCGGCAAGTAGCGATGGAAAAATCTTACAGTGGCAACTAGCAAGCGGCCCAACCCAAGTGCCCATCACACGCTATGCCGGCAACTATATCTACCGCGCTCTTGCCCTCTCCGACGACGAGCAGTGGCTCGCCTGCGGCACCGAACAGGCAGGCATACAGCTCATCAACCTACGTACCGAAGAAATACAATGGCTCTCAGGGCACACCAACGCCGTCTGGAGCATCGTGTTTAATGCCAAGCAAAATACCTTCTTTTCCACCGGTGCCGATGGGCAAATTTTGCGCTGGACGCTAGGAAACAGTGTGCCCGAAAAAATAGAACAACTCAAGCATACAGTCGTCAAATCGCTTACCTTCGATAGGCAAGGCATCCTCTATGGCCTGCTCGAAAACGGCAAACTCGAAGCATGGCAACCCGACGGCAAACGCGATGAGTTTCCAATTCTGGAGATGTCGGAAATTGGTACTGCCCTGACATATCTTCCTCAAAAACATGCACTTGTGGTCGGGTATGCTAGCGGAAAAGTATATGTTTGGAACATAGACGAGCAAACCATCGAGAGCCTAGAAGGGCACAACGCGCGCATCAGCGACTTAGCCCTGAGCGCGTCGGGGAAATTTCTTGCCACCGCCAGCCTCGACGGTACGGTGCGCATCTGGCAGGCGCAAAACCTCGACGAAGACCCCATCGTACTGAGCGACCTAGGCTCGTGGGCGCAGTCGGTTGCCTTCGATGCTACCGGGCAGCATGTTGTCCTTGGCACAGTCGATAAAACAATTCGCTACTATCCTACTCACATGAAAGAAATGTCGGAACGGATTTGCGGCCGACTCCCCCGCAACATGACCGATGCAGAATGGGAAAAATACGTGGGGCAGGAAATCCCTCGGGAGGAAACCTGCGAGCGTGCTGCCGCACAAAATGCACCCAAATAACCATGAAAATCTCTATTTTTTACCAAGTAACCCGCCAACTAGTTGGTATCTTGTGCCTAGTAGGGTGCATGTTTTCAGTGCACACCCTACAGGCTCAGTGCAGCCAACAACTTGCTCTAGCCCAACGCACCTACGATGCCGGCAAACTCGACGAAGTGAACGCCATTTTGGGCAACTGCTTTGAGGTAGGGTTTACAAAAAACGAACGACAACGCGCTTACCGCCTCCTTGCGCTCACCTACCTCTACATGGACCGCAAAGAAGAAGCCGCCGATGCCATGATGCGCCTGCTACAAGAAGAGCCAGAGTATGCCCTCAAAATAGAAGACCCTGCCGAATTTGTGGCACTTTACAAACAGTTTCGCACGTATCCCGTTGCCTCGGTGGGGATAGTCTTCGGGGTAAACACTACCTACGTACACGTAGATAATGTGTTTGGCGTGCAAAATACCGAACAAGCGCAGGGAGGATACGGCACGCAGTTAGGGTATCAAGTTGGCCTAGCCGCGCAACTTCCCCTGTTGCGTTGGCTTGAGTTTTCCGGCGAATTTTGGCTCAACCAACAGCGATTCACCTATGCCAACGACCTGTACGCCTACACGCGCACCTCTTTTGTTGAACGGCAGACATGGTTTTCGCTCCCCCTTTCGCTACGTTTGCTTGCGGGGCGTGGCAAAATTCGGCCGTTCTTGCAAGGAGGAGTCGCCGCACATTTTCTGCAAGAAGCACAACTAGAAATTGGCCGCTCTTTTCTGCCAAACATCGGTGAAATTTTAGAACGCGAACCTCAAGACCAACTCATCTCCGTACGCGAAAGCAACCTCCGCCAAACCTTCGCTTGGACTCCCCTACTCGCAGTGGGCGTAAACTACAAAGTCCCCCGTGCGGTTATTTCCGTGCAGGCACGCTACGGACTGGGGATGCAAAACATCGTACAAGCAGAAAATCGTTATACCAATGCAGAACTTATCTACCGCTACGGGCACCTCGACGACGATTTTCGCACCAATCACCTGCAAATAGCCGTACACGTATTCTACAACCTCTACAAACCCAAACTGCGGAAAACCCGCAAGCCCCCCTCTGCGACAAAGCCCTAAGAGCGCACAGTTTTTTTCTATGGTTAAGCGATTGATTTGCAGTAACTAGGTACGCATCGTGCCCAAAAAGCGTTGAAAGAACAGAGAAAAAGTCGGGTTTTTTTTCATAAATTTCCGCAGGAGTTGTCCTCAAACGAACACACCTGCTAAGCAAGACGTTTGACATCGTGGGTATTTCCTGCGCTATATCTTTCTTCAAAATCATACATAATTTTAACAGCTTATAAAGAATCTATGATGAATCCCACCATCCATCCCGAACCTATTCTCAAAGAAAACCCGAACCGATTTGTGCTTTTCCCTATCGAGCATCCCGATATATGGGAGATGTATAAAAAAGCAGAGGCCAGTTTCTGGACGGCCGAGGAAATAGACCTTCAGCAAGATTTGGGCGACTGGCAAAAGCTGAACGATGGCGAACGGCACTTTATCTCGCACGTACTCGCCTTCTTTGCCGCGAGCGACGGCATCGTGAACGAAAACCTCGCCGTAAACTTCCTCAACGAAGTGCAATATCCTGAAGCAAAGTGCTTCTACGGCTTCCAAATTATGATGGAAAACATTCACTCGGAAACCTATTCGTTGCTTATCGATACCTACATCAAAAATCCGGAAGAGAAGCACAAGATGCTCACCGCACTCGATACGCTACCCTGCGTGCAAAAAAAGGGCGAGTGGGCCTTAAAATGGATTGAAAGCGAAAATTTTGCCGAGCGCATCATCGCTTTTGCCGCTGTAGAAGGCATCTTCTTTTCGGGCAGTTTCTGCTCTATTTTCTGGCTCAAGAAGCGCGGTTTAATGCCCGGCCTGAGCTTCTCTAACGAGCTTATCTCGCGCGACGAAGGGCTACACTGCGACTTTGCTTGCCTACTTTATACCAACTACCTGCAAAATAAACTCCCCAAAGAGCGCGTGCTGCACATTATTACCGATGCCGTTGCGATTGAACAAGAGTTTGTTACCGATGCCCTGCCAGTACGCCTAATTGGCATGAACGCCGACCTGATGAACCAATACATTGAGTTTGTGGCCGACCGCCTACTCATCTCTCTGGGTCTGGAAAAACACTATCATTCCCAAAATCCCTTCGATTTTATGGAGATGATTTCTTTGCAAGGCAAAACAAACTTCTTCGAAAAACGCGTATCGGAGTATCAAAAGGCAGGGGTAATTAATACCTCAAAAGACAAGGATACACAGAAATTTTCGCTGAATGAAGATTTCTAGGCACGTATTGCTGACTTGGCAAGGAAACGCCTGTTCAAAAAGAAAGCCGTTCTTATGCAGAACGGCTTTCTTTTTTTGCAGCCAGCAAAAAAGGCAGCCTTTCCGGCTGCCTTCTTTTTACATACACGCCAGTTTACTAACGCAAGAACAACATTTCGCGGTACTTAGGTAGCGGCCATGACTCGCTATCTACGAAGAGTTCGAGTTTATCTACTGCATAGCGGATTTTCTCGAAGTACTTTGCCTTTATATCGTCGCAGTAGGCGAGCGCCTGCTTGTGGGTATCCTCAATTTTATTGATGCGCTTGCGCTCATTAATCATATCGGTTACGCTCACTTTCAAGGTTTCGATGTGTGCCGTAATTTCCTGAATCGCTTGAAGCACCGCCGCGTTATCTAGGCCAAGACCTTTCAAACCGTTTGCGTTGGTAATGAGCTTGTTTTGGTAGTCAATCGCGGTGGGGATGATGTGGTTCAAGGCAAGGTCGCCCATTACACGCGACTCGATTTGCACCTTGCGAATGTAGTTTTCCAACAAAATTTCTTGGCGCGCTTCTAGCTCGCGGTGGGTGCATACCTTGTGCGTATCAAACACACTCACCGACTTTTCACTCATGTATGCGCCGAGTGCGCGGGGCGTATCGGGCAGGTTGGAAAGACCTCTTTTGGCAGCTTCGTCTCTCCACTCATCGGAGTAGCCGTCGCCTTCAAAGCGGATAGCCTGACTTTCTTGAATGTAGCGGCGAAGCACATCTACAATAGCCAAACGACGCTCCTTTCCTTTTTCGATATCGGCTTCCACCTCGTCGGCAAATTTGGTGAGTTGGTCGGCAACGATGAGGTTGAGCGCGGTCATTGGCGAGGCTGGGTTGGTATCGGAGCCTACGGCGCGGAATTCGAACTTGTTGCCTGTAAAAGCAAAAGGCGAGGTACGGTTTCGGTCGGTGTTATCGAGGATAATTTCAGGGATTTTATCAATCCCCAATTTCATATACATATTATCGCCTTTTTCGATTTTGATGTTGCCATTTTGCGCCAATTCGTCGAGCACTTCGGAAAGCTGTGCGCCAATGAATACTGACATGATGGCTGGTGGGGCTTCGTTGGCACCGAGGCGGAAATCGTTACCTGCCGAGGCAATGCTGGCGCGAAGCAGGTCGGCGTGCTCGTACACGGCACGGATAGTATTCACGAAAAAGGTCAAGAACAGCAAGTTTTCGCGCGCGCTGCTGCTGGGTTGCAACAAATTGTGCCCATCGGCAGTCATCAACGACCAGTTGTTGTGCTTGCCACTCCCGTTGAGGCCGGCAAAAGGCTTCTCGTGGAAGAGCACTTTTAACTGGTGGCGTTCGGCAACGCGGTCCATGACATCTTTGAGCAAGGCGTTGTGGTCCACAGCCACGTTCACCTCTTCAAACATCGGGGCGACCTCAAACTGGCTAGGCGCCACCTCGTTGTGGCGCGTGCTTACCGGAATGCCAAGTTTGTGGCACTCAATTTCAAAATCGCGCATAAACTGATACACGCGTGTGGGGATAGCACCGAAGTAATGGTCTTCGAGCTGCTGCCCGCGTGCAGGCGCATGACCGAACACGGTACGCCCTCCCATCACAAGGTCTGGGCGTGCGGCATACAAGGCTTTATCTACCACAAAATATTCTTGCTCGCAACCTAAAGTAGGAATTACGCGGCTTACGTTGCGGTCGAAGAACTTGCAGACGCGCGTGGCGGCTTTATCTATCGCATCGTTGGCTTTGAGCAGAGGGGCTTTGTAGTCAAGCGCCTCGCCGGTGTAAGAAACAAAGATAGTGGGGATACATAGCGTATTTTCCATGATAAACATTGGCGAGCTGGGGTCCCATGCGGTGTAGCCTCTCGCCTCGAAGGTACTGCGGATACCTCCGTTGGGGAACGAAGAAGCGTCGGGTTCTTGCTGCACGAGCGCACTTCCCTTAAAACTCTCTACTTTTTTCATGCCGTCGAAAAACGTATCGTGTTTTTCGGCCGTAGAGCCGGTGAGCGGCTGAAACCAGTGCGTATAATGCGTGATTCCTCTATCGATAGCCCACGTTTTTACGGCAGCGGCAATCGCATCTGCGCCTCCTTTGCTTATTTTTTTTCCTTTTTCAATCGCCTGCTTGATTTCATTGAAAATTTCGGGAGCTAAGCGGCTGCGCATCTCTTCTACTCCGAAAGCATTTTGCCCGAAATAGTCCGAAATTTTGTTGGAAGGAGCCTCTACCTCTACAAAGGGGCGCTCCTGTACTCTTTTTAAAGCATCAAATCTGAGTTTCGACATAGAATGGGGTTGCGTTTGGTGAAAGTTGATAGGCAAATCTAAAACAGAATTGGAAATACGGTGTAAATTTCATCTATTTTGCCAAAAAAAATGCGTAAAAAGAGAAAAAAGATGAAAAATAAATGACTTTTCAGGAATGAAGCCTACAAATTCAATAATTTCCCCTTCAAAAACAACCCAAGCAAGCAGCGAGGTAATGTAAGACTATTTGGTTATCATTGTGGGAAAAATTCGGGTGGGACGCGTTTCTTTTTTGCGCCCTGCACCTTTTTTTATAAAATTTACGCAACCTTTGGTTCATACACAGATTCACACCTAAATAAAGAGATTAAATAAACGGATAACTATGGCAAGTAGAGGCGGTTTTTCAAGCAGGATAGGGTTTGTTCTGGCGGCAGCAGGTTCTGCGGTAGGCATTGGCAATATTGTAAAGTTTCCCTTTGAGGTAGGCAATGGCGGAGGAGCGGCCTTTGTGGTCATGTATTTGTTGTTCTGCTTCATTCTCTGCTTTCCCGTGATGGTTGCTGAAATCGCGATTGGGCGCAAAACGTCGCGCAATCCGGTAGGCGCATTCAACGCACTAGGCTACCGAAAATGGAACTTTGTGGGTAAGCTCGGCATTTTGAGCGGCGTACTGATTTTATCGTTCTACAATGTAGTAGCGGCATGGGCATTGGGCTATTTCATCGAAATCATTTGGGGTAATTTCCAAATAGGCAGTCAGTTTGGCGACTATGTGAAAGATATTTTGAAGATTTCGGTGTACGCCCTTTTGTTTATGAGTGCCACCGCCCTGATTGTCTCGCGAGGAGTGAGCGGGGGCATTGAACGCGCCTCCAAAATTTTAATGCCCTCATTACTTACACTTATCATCGCTCTGGCTATCTATGGGCTTACGCTCCCCGGTGCGGCGAAGGGGCTGGAGTTCTACCTCATCCCCGATTTTGGTAAAATTTCCCCCAACGTGGTGTATAGCGCATTAGGACAAGCATTTTTCTCGCTTTCTTTGGGTATGGGCACGCACATTACCTACGGCTCGTACTTTTCCAAGAAAGAAAATATTGTATCGTCGGCGGCACTTATCACCCTTACCGACGTGTTCATCGCCTTCATTGCCGGCTTGTTGATGTTTCCCCTCATTTTTTCGCAGGGGGTTTCTACGGAAGGAGGGATAGGGCTAATTTTTGTTACTCTGCCCGGTGTGTTTGAATCGTTCGGCCCTATGCTAGGCATCGTAATTGGCGGCCTATTTTTTCTGTTGCTCTCTTTTGCCGCCCTTACCTCTACCGTGTCGCTACTCGAAGTGCCCGTAGCCTATGTGGTGGACGAGCACGGCG
>CAYUJH010000047.1:0-10171 GCA_964444995.1 uncultured Roseobacteraceae bacterium
TCGCGCAGGCCGCTCCATTCGCGGTAGAGCTGTGCGTGGCCGGGCTGTTGGCTATACATACGTGGCAAGAGCACGTTGTCGTCGTATTTGGTCGTGGTCTTGTAATCGTAGGCTTCGTAGCGGTCGCCGCGTTTGCGGTAAATCGGCTCGCCGCGTTCCATGGCCACGCGCTCGGCGGTGAAGACGTTGCCGTAAATAAGTGGGCGATTTCCGTATTGCTCGCGCTTGAGGTACGATACAAAGCTCACGATATTTTCGGGATTGTTCTCGTCGATAGGGGGGTTAAAGTTGGAGCGAATCACGACCAAGCCATACGAAGCGTAGCCTATCAGGATAAACGCCAAGCCCAGCAACGACATGTTCAAGACGAGCATTCCTTTCTTCTGGGAATAGACGATGCCATACACGAGAGCGCCTAAGAGAAGGGCGATGAAGAAAATCATGCCCGAGCCGAAGGGTAAGCCCATGGAGTTCACAAAAAACACCTCAAACTTACCGGCTACCGAAGGAAGCCCCGGAATTACACCGTACATGATTACCAAGATAAGCGCACCGCTCACAGCGAGCGCCGAAAAAACCCCTGAATAGGTGATGACCGGATATTTTTTGAAGTAGTAAATCAGGCCGAGCGCAGGGATGGTAACCAAGTTGAGCAAGTGAACGCCAATGGAAAGTCCCATCATATAGACAATCAGGATGAGCCATTTATTGGCATCGGCGGGGTCTTTAATATGCTCCCATTTCAACATTGCCCAAAAAACAAAGGCAGTAAAAAACGACGACATACCGTACACTTCCGCTTCTACAGCCGAAAACCAGAACGAGTCGGAGAAGGTGTAAGCCAACGCGCCTATTACGCCGGCAGCTATCAGGCCTACCAGCTGGCCTTGCTCATAGCCTTTTTCGGTGAGCGGTTTTACGAACTTCATCGCCAACAAGACGATGGTCCAGTAAAGGAATAAGATGGTGAAGCCGCTCGAAAAGACGGAAAGCAAGTTAATGGCATAGCTTACCTTTTCGACGTTGCCCAAGGCTAGAAACGAAAATAGCCGCCCTGTAAGCAAGAAGAAGGGCGCACCGGGAGGGTGGGGCACCATCAACTTGTACGATACAGCGATAAACTCGCCACAATCCCAGAAACTTGCCGTTTCTTCCATTGTAGCCCAGTACACGCCAGTAGCAATGAGAAACACGCCCCAGCCTACTGCATTGTTGATTTTTTTGAAAGATTCCATGGTGTTGTCATGCGTTTTTCACGAGGGTGTGAGCACGCGGTGAGTGTTCAGTTCTTTAACATTTTTTGCGCGAAAGTCGCTAAAATAGCGACTGACCCCATACTTTTGGTGCGAAAGATTGTTAAAGCTAAAAATGGTACGTGTTTATCTGTTTTTTTGCGCCTTCAAACCTGCACCTTTTGCCATAAATATACCCACAAAATGCCCGAAAAAAGTAGTATTTTCGATATGATAGGCCCGGTAATGATAGGCCCTTCGAGTTCGCACACCGCAGGGGTTGCCCGCATTGGGCGCGTAGCTTACAAACTGCTAGGCGAAATGCCCCAAGAAGCAGAAATTACCTTTTACAACTCCTTCGCCCGTACCTACGAGGGGCACGGCAGCGACCGCGCTATTCTTGGCGGCCTGCTCGGCTTCCTCCCCGACGACGCACGGCTCAAACACACCCTCGAACTAGCCAAAGAGCGTGGGCTACAGTACCAGTTTCGCCCAGTGGGCAACGCATCCGCCCATCACCCTAATACCATAAAACTTGTCTTGAAGGGCAGCAAAGAAAACCTGTCTTTGATAGGCGTAAGCCGAGGTGGCGGACTTATCAGCATAAAAGAGGTAAATGGCTTTGCCTCTAATTTCAGTGCCGACAACCACATGCTCATCATTCAGGCCGACGACCGCAAGGGAAGCATCTCCTTCATTGCCAGTGTATTGGCCAACGACGACTGCAACATTGCCGATATGATGGTATCGCGCAGGGGGAAAAACCAAGTGGCCTGTCAGTTTATCGAGATAGATTCGGACCTACGCCCCATCACCTTGCAATACCTCCAAAGCCTACCGTGGGTGCACAACGTAAAACATATTCCGAACATCGCAGAGAGCAGCCAAGAGCTAAATGGATAGCGGCACAGTACGGGGTAGAAAGGCTTATTTTTGCTGTTTTTTTGAAAGGGAACAGACCGACGGAGGCGCTTCGGTATCGTGCTGACGGAACATAGCGGTTACATCCCAGCACATGAGCGGGCATTTCGGACGCATTGCTTGTTTTTGCCAAGGATTGTATGTCCTGTTCGCTATGGCTTTTTTTACTTTCTCTTTCATTAAATGCCAAACAGAAGGTCTAAGTAAAGTGTTTAATTTTTCTTTTTGCCCTGCGAAAACGTGCCTTTGCGCACATGCTTACACAACCCATTGTACCCAATTTTGTACCAACTTCTTTACACCACGACTCACACTATATGAAACCTATCACTATCCAAGAAATAGCCGAGCGGCTTGGAGTCTCTAAATCCACCGTATCGCGGGCACTAAAAGACCACCCCGACATCAGCCAAAAAACCAAAGATGCCGTCAATAAACTAGCCAAAGAACTTGACTATCAGCCGAATACCCTTGCCTTGAATCTTCGCCAACAACGCTCTAAAACCATCGGCATCATCGTCCCGGAACTGGTGCACTACTTCTTTTCTACGGTCATCAGCGGAGTGGAAGACATCGCCCACAAGGCAGGGTACAATGTAATCATCACGCAGTCGAACGAGCAGCACGAGCGCGAGGTGTTCAACGCCCAAGCACTCTACGCTAGCCGCGTGGACGGGCTATTGGTCTCCCTAGCCAGCAATACCGACGACGTGGACCATCTGCGCAACCTGTACCAGAAAGAAATGCCCATTGTATTCTACGACCGCGCCAGCGAAGACCTTAATGTAAGCAAGGTGTTGATAGACGATTTTAAAGGCGGTTTTTTGGCTACAGAGCATCTCATTTTGCAAGGTTGCCGCCGTATTGCGCACCTATTTGGCCCACCCAATTTGATGATTAGCCAACAACGCTCCGCCGGCTATAAGGCAGCTCTTCAAAAATATCAACTTCCTATCGACGAGCAACTCATTATCCCCTGCGAAGGGGCAACGATTGAAGGAGGCTTTTTCCCTACGCAAAGCCTATTGCAGCGCAGCACAGAACGCCCTGACGGCATTTTCGCCAGCAACGACATCACCGCGATTGGCGCCATGAAAGCCTTGAAAAATGCCCACGTCCGCATCCCGCACGACATCGCCCTCATCGGTTTTAGCGACTGGCAACTCTCTGCCTTCACCGAGCCTGCCTTGAGTAGCATCTCGCAGTCGGGCTTTCAGATTGGGCAACGCGCCGCCGAACTCCTGCTCGACGAAATCCAAGCACCCGAAGGGCAACGCCCCGCCCCCCGCACGGAAATACTCGCGCCGAGCCTCGTTGTGCGGGCTTCTTCGCAAAGAATATAGGCGATTCGACGCATGTTCGTTTGTATTTTGTCAAAAAATATGTAAATTCCGCCCCTTTTTAAAAAATCTGCCTAACCAATTTGCTACTACCCTTTTACTATCTGTTGTATGTTTCGCCATTTTTCTATTTTTTGCTTTGTTTACCTTTTCTTGGCAATTGCACCAAACTGCCCGCTCGTGTATGCGCAGCAGTCTATCTTGCTACATGCCGAGCAGAAACAGTACAGTTTTGAAGGGCGTGCACAGTACTGTATCATAGACTCTGCGCAGACCTTAGTATATGCGCACAACATACCCAAAACACAGTGGAAATCTTTCCCGACAACTGCCCCTAGCCTTGGCTATCTGAACGACAAAGCTGTGTGGGTGCGTCTTGCTTTTACTCGTACTATCGGTGCGCCCAACGACTGGGTGCTGCAACTTGACTACTCTTCTACCGAATTACTCGACGCATATATTCTCGATACACTAGGGCGCACGATAAAGACGTACGAGACCGGTAGGCTTCGTCCGTTTGCTAGCCGTGGTGAAATTCAACACGTGGCCTTTGCCTTTCCCTTGAGCCTCGCCCCCAACGAAACGCAAGAAGTCTATCTAAAAATTGCCGGAAATAACCCGGTAATGCTGCCTTTGTACGTGATGCGCCAAGCTCAAGTACAAGCCGACAACCTAAACGATACACTCTACTACGGCTTGTACTTTGGGGCATTGTTGGTCATGATTCTCTACAATATTTTCGTGTTTATAGGGCTGCGCGACTTGAACTATCTCTACTACGTGCTTACCATCGTATTCACGGTATTCACCTTTGCTGGTGTTTCCGGCTACGCATATAAATATGTGTTGACCGATTTTATTTGGATGAATGCTTACCTGACGCGTATCAGCATGGGCTTTATCGTGTTGACTACAAGTGTGTTTGCCCGTAGTTTTTTAGATACCGCCCGATATGCCCCTTGGATAGATAAGGCGTTGCTCACAACGGCTGTTCTTTCGGTACTAGCTATCGGGCTAGTAATTACCGACGTGCGCGTATCGGCGACCAACACGCTTGTTTCCATACAGACCGTTTTACTGCTCACGGCAGGTATTGTCTGCTGGCGCAGAGGAAACCGTTTTGCACGTTTTTATGTAATTGCGTGGGCGGCTTACATCATAGGCGGCATAGCGATTACGCTGCGCAACGCTGGTGTAGTACCCATGACGTTTTTTACTACCCACGGTGCCGAAATTGGCTCGGTGCTCGAAGTGGTGCTTATCTCGCTGGCACTGAGCGACCGCTACCGCGTCATTCGCAGGGAGCGGCAAGAACTCATGGCCGAAAAAAGCCGCATGTTAGAAGAATATAGCCACGACCTCGAAAATCAGGTAAAGGAGCGCACGGCAAGCCTTGCCGAAACCAACGAAGAATTGCAGCAACTCAACGAGGAGCTAGGCAGCACCCTCGAAACGGTAGAAAGCCAAAAAAACGACCTCGAGCAACAAAAAGTAGAATTAAAACACGCATACGACAACATTCAGGCGAGCATTTCCTATGCCAAGCGCATTCAGCAAGCTAAATTGCCACAGCGCGAGCACGTACAGGCAGTGTTTCCCGAATCGTTCATCTTTTTTAAGCCCCGCGATGTGGTCAGCGGCGATTTCTATTGGTTTGCCGAAATGGGTAACAAGGTATTTATCGCTGCTGCCGACTGTACTGGGCATGGTGTACCTGGCGCGCTTATGAGCATGATAGGCACCGAAATCTTAAACGATGTAGTGCTGAGAAGAGGAGCCACCGAACCTGCCAATATCTTACGACTGCTTCATGAAGGCGTGCGCGAAACGCTTCGGCAACGCGAAACCCAAAACCGCGATGGTATGGATATCGCCCTTTGCACCTTTGAAGCGGACACAAAAACACTGACGTTCGCCGGTGCGTACAGCCCGCTCTTGTATGTACAACAAGGGGCTATTTTTCGCATAAAAGGCGACAATGCCCCCATCGGTGGTCGGCAGCGCGAAAATAAACGCTTCTTTACCCAACATAGTCTTGTAATTGACCAACCGACTACCGTGTATCTCTTTTCCGACGGCTACGCAGACCAGTTCGGAGGGGCAGACGGCCGTAAGTTTATGGCCAAGCACTTCCGCAATACGCTGCTCGAAATGCAGCACCTTTCTATGTCCGACCAAGCCGAAGTGCTAGACCAAACGCTCGCTGCGTGGCAGAATTACCGTCCTGAGTATCCTGAAAAACAAGTGGACGATATCCTTGTAATAGGCTTTAAAATAGGCTAGCCTCCTCGTCGTCTTCCGGGTAGGGGACAAAGACAAAGTTGACGAACCCCTCGTCTATCACAAACAAACAACTGAACTCTTCCGGGTCGCGATAGACGCGGCAAAAATCTTCAAAGCCAGCTTCTTCGATTAGCTTGCGCTGCACAAACTCCTCGGCAAACGAAAAATAGTAATTCCAAGAAAGCCCCACCTCGTCTTTCCCCACCAAAAGTTGCCCGATAGGTACGTCCGTCTTGGCAATCACAAAAATAGGATACTCCGAAATTTTCCGCGCCCGCAGTTGGTAGGCGGCTTCTTTGAGCGTGTTAGCAATTTTCACGAAATCTTTGGTGATGGTACCCATGTATTTCCCATCGAGTTCAGGACTGTTTTGCACGGCAGATAGAAATTTATAAAGAGAATACGATGTAATATCTTGATTTTTAACAGGTTACTTAGGGGAGTTAAAGCATGTCCACTAGTTTGAGCACCATTTCTTTGGAGTGCGTAGGGAAATTGGCGATGCGGATATGCTCGGCTTTGTAGTTGCCATAGCCAGAAGCTACCACCAGCCCCTCCTTCTTCCATCGGGCAATGTGTACGTCCGACGGCTCGGTGAGGCACTTAGCCACCACGACCGTCTGCGAGCGATGTGCCTTTTCTGTTGCCAACGGGGTAAAGTGCTTGCTATCTTCCAACGCCTGATACAAAAAGGCAGCTTTGGAGTCGGTTTCTTGCCGGATTGTGGTAATTCCTCGGCGGTTCATATCTTCGGCGACGCGCCCCAAGAGATAAATCCCTAACACGTTAGGCGTGGCAGGGGTTTGGTGGTTCGCGGCTTCCTTCAACAAAGACGGGATGCTGTGATACGTCCCGATAGATAGCCCTTCGGCGAGCAGCTGCTCGGCTTTGGCGGCGCAGCGGTCGTTGAAAATCCATACCCCCAGACCGGCAGGTAAACCCATCCCTTTTTGCACCGAAAAATAGAGCGAGTCAATCAGCGCAAAGTCGAAGGCTGGGTATGGCACCGACGATACGGCATCTACGGTCAGCAAGGCGTTGGGGAAGCGGCGGCGCAGGGTGGCGAGGTGCGCTAGGGGCAACGATACGCCACTGCTCGTCTCGTTTTGGGTCAGAGCGAGCAGTTCGCAGTTGTCGGCAGGGGAGTTCTCGAAGTGCGTGGCATCAAACCCTTCGCCAAAGGGGATTTCTACCAACACCGGCGACTTGCCCAACTGCTGTGCGAAGGTGTAAAATTTCTTAGAAAATGCTCCATTGACATAGTGCAAACTCGTCGTGCGGACGCAGTTTTGCAGCAGCCGTTCCCAAATCTCGTTCGCCGAGTTGGCAAAGACGATGTGGTGCGAGGCTGGTACATTGAGCAAGGTACGCACCTGCTCAACAGCGTGCGCATAGTACGCTTTAAACGCCTGACTGCGGTGCGAAATAGCCCCTACTTTGTCGCGCAGGGCAGCGCGTAGGTGGTCGGGCACGGTGAAGTACAATTCGCTAGGGCCGGGCGTGAGGTAATATAGATTTTGCATAGATACGCGAAAGATAAAGTGGTCGGAAAAAGCGTGCGAAGTTACGAAAAAGTTGTGGTAGCTTCTTGGTATGCTTTCAGCAATGCGGTGGAGGTAACGCCTGCGGCGCACCGAAAATGTCCCTGCGGACAGTTGGGAAAGCCATGTAGCCCACACGGTCGGCACGAGAGGGCTTCCTCGGTTTGCACAATTCGCGCAAAGCCGCGTGTGTAAGGACTAAAACCGAATGAGGGTACCGTGGAGCAAAATACCGCACAAACGGGCGCGGACAACGCACTGCAAAGATGCAGCGGTGCGGAGTCGTTTACGTAGTTGAGTTGTGCTCCTTGCATCAGCGCGGCCGATTCGAGGAGGGACAGCTGCCCCGCCAGACTTTCTACTCCCGCACGGGCACGCTCGGCAATGCCTTGGCAAAGTGCAGCATCGGAGGGTGCGCCTAGCAAATAGACACGCACGTGTTTGGGCAGTTGCCCAATCAGTGCTTCCCACTGCGCAGCGGGCAGTTGCTTGCTAAACCACACCGACGTAGGGGCAAGGCACACATAAGGGTGCTGTTGCCATGCGCGTATTTTTTCGTACGCAGCAGGTGGGGGGTACAGTGCTGGGTGTGCGGGCGTTTCGTCGGTAAACTGTGCGATAAGTTGCTGATTGCGTGCTACTTCGTGCGTGCCTTCTCCTGCCTGAGCCACGTGGTGCGGAAAGGCATGGGAAAACAAGCCTGACAGCGGATTTTTAGCGAACCCCACCTTTTTTTTCGCACCGGAAAACGCCGTGAGAAGTCCTGAGGACAGATAGCGGTGTACGTTCACCACCAAGTCGTAACGCTCGCGCCGTATGTGTCGCAAGAGTTTCCACTGGTTTTTTAGCTTTCCCTCTTGCTTGTTAAGCACAAGCACCTGCCTGATAAAAGGGTGCTCAACCAACAGCGACTCGTTTCCTTTCCGTAGCAAAAAATCGAGCTTGCTTTCGGGGTAACAGGCGTGTAGTTTTTCGAGCAATGCCGTAGCCAAAACCACATCGCCCAAAAAAGCGGTTTGAATGACGAGAATTTTCACAACCTTATTTATTGCCGAATTGGCTCAGTTTTATTTCGGTAAGCTTTTGTTTGGTATTTAAAGGAAATTCGTTTTTCATAATCCAGTCGTAGTAGCCGGGTTCTTTGGCAAGCACTTCGAGTACGGGCTTGTCTTTGTGTTTTCCAAAATTAAAAACGGCTATGCCGTCTTGGTTGTAAATCATTCGGCCGGCGAGGTCAATCATTTTCGAAGCGGTGATGTTGTGCAGCGAATGTACGTCGTTTTGTACTGGCTCGATAAGTGCCCCATCTTTTCCCTTTATTTTTTTTCCTTGATAGCGTTTTACCTGTGCTTCGAGCACATCGAAGGTTGCCAGTGTATCGGCTTCGGCCGAGTGCGCGTCGATGAGTTCTTTTTCGCAATAAAATTGGTAAGCAGCACTCAGGGTACGCGGCTCCATGAGGTGAAATATTTTTTGCACGTCCACCAATTTGCGGTTGTCTATGTTAAAGGAAACATCTACACGTAAAAATTCTTCTACGAGTAGGGGCAAATCGAACCGCAAGATGTTGAACCCGCAGAGGTCGGCACCTTCTAAAAAACTTGCCGTTTCTCTGGCAATCTCTTTGAAGGTGGGCGCATCTTTTACATCGTCGTCGTAAATGCCGTGAATAAGACTTGTTTCTAAGGGAATAGGCACGGTAGGGTTTACGCGTTTTGTGCGCACTTGCCGGCTGCCGTCGGGCATAATTTTCAAAATAGAAATTTCGACGATGCGGTCTTTGATGATATTGATGCCGGTAGTTTCGAGGTCGAACACGGCAAGGGGATTTCTTAGGTGTAAGTTCATTTGTTTGTATGCTAGGGTTTAATAAAAAAAAGCCTATCAAAGGTTCTTTGCAAAAGTTGTCGCTGATGCGTGCGCGAACCTAACAAACCTAGACGGTATAGGTGTGTTGTTTTTTTACAAATTCGTAAAAAAATAAAATTGAATAATACGTTGAAGGTACATAAATTTTTTTTTATGCTGTCTTACAACGAGGGCAAAGTTCTCTTTTTTGGGCGCAAAAAGCATAAAAAAAACCTCACGCACGTCTTGTGGAAGCCGTGCGTGAGGGTATCAACGATATTGGGCGTACAGAGAGACTACTCCTTTCGGGCCAGTAGCTGGTTATATTTTTTGGGGTTGTTTAGTGCCTCGATGGCTGCCAAAATATCGGGGTCATCGTTGAACGACGACTCGATTTGCCCGCGCTGCAAGTAGAAATGTGTGGCGATTTCTTGGGCTAATAGTTCGCGAATTTCGTGTTGAAACTTGATAAGGTCTTGTTCCTTATCGTGCGAAATTTTCTTTTTAAGTTTGGCCACTTCCTCATCGATGAAATATTTTTCTTCTTTGGCACTTGCGAGCAGTTGCTCGGCGATGCGTTCTACCTGTGTTTGGTAATCGTAGTCTTTGTCGGAGAGCCATGCTACGAACGTCTTGTAGCCCTCGTCGGAGAGTACAAAGGTTTTGGGGTCGTCAATTATCTCATTTTCAGCTCTGTAGATAACTGCGTACTGGAAAAGCAGCCCCTTATCTATCAGGCTTTGGGTAATCGGTGCGTAGGTGGGCAGTTCGGTTTCGATGTCGGGCATTACGCCGCCACCGTCGTAAACCGTGCGGCCGTTTTGGGTGGTAAAGGCGGTGCGCAGCGAGTCGGGCAGTTTGCTCAACTCACCGTCTGTGCTGCGGCTGCTGTAGTCAATCTCTTGGATGCAGCGCCCGCTAGGGATGTAATATTTGGCGACCGTAATTTTGAGTTTGGAGTTGTAAGAAAGCGAGCGAGTGGCCTGCACGAGTCCTTTGCCAAACG
>CAYUJH010000048.1:0-5454 GCA_964444995.1 uncultured Roseobacteraceae bacterium
TATTTTTTTACCACAAGACTAAACCAAAGAATATTTTCAAAGTGAGAATTGCTGCGCCCGAACATTCTGCTAGTCATTGCAGATAATTTAGGAAAAGATGCGATTAATGGATACCAAGAAGGCACTATAAAGCCGAATACGCCTACTATTGATGCCCTTAGAAGTAGGGGACTGATATTTAGTAATTTTTGGGTACATCCGACCTGCACACCCACAAGAGCCGCAATAATTACGGGTAAATATGGCTACCGAATAGGTGTAAAAGGCGTAGGCGATGTATTGAGTTCATCGGAAACCGTGATTCAAAAGTACATCAACGAAAAGACAAACGATAGCTATGCCACTGCCGTTGTCGGCAAATGGCATTTGTCGGGCAACGATGCTAGTTTCAACCCCGAATCCTTTGGTATAGACTACTACGCAGGACTAATTCGCGGTACGGTGGACAATTATTATCAATGGCAACTTACAGAAGATGGCGCAACTAGCTTACAAACAAGCTATGCCACCGAAGTATTTACCGATTTGGCCATTCAGTGGGTGAACGAACAAAGCAAGCCTTGGTTTCTCTGGTTGGCGTACAATGCCCCTCACGCCCCCTTCCACGTGCCACCCGGCAATATGCACAGTCAGGGAAGTTTGCCAGCATACGTGGCAGGCATGGAACCACTACCTTACTACATGGCAGCTATCGAAGCGATGGATTTTCAAATCGGACGTTTTTTGGAAAATATACCTCCAGAAGAAAGAGAAAATACGCTCGTTCTGTTTATTGGCGATAATGGCACGCCCAACCAAGTGGCGCAAAGCCCTTACACCAGTTCCACAGTAAAAGGAACCTTAAAACAAGGAGGCATTAATACGCCTATGTTTATTTCGGGCAAAGGTATCGCCAGAACAGCATCTGAGCATAATTTAATCACAGGGACTGACCTGTTTGCCACCCTAGCCGAAATTGCAGGAGTTAGCCTAAACGAATACCATGATAGTAAAAGCTTTACATCCTTGTTTTCGCAAGAAGGTCAAATTCGAAATTATCAATATGCTGAATTAGGTGAGGGCACCACAGATTCATGGACGATAAGTAATGGAACGTACAAACTCTTTGTGCAAAGTACAGGCAACGAAGAAATGTATCATATACGCAATGACCCCTACGAGAAGAGTAATTTACTGAATCGAACACTATCTTCCGTAGAAGAACAAGCGAAATTAACCTTGGAAACGGAACTAAATAACATACGGAAATAACAAGGCTTACCTATATTTCCTCAAAGGCATAAAGTTGCTTTTTGTGGGTGTGTCTTCTACCTTAGTCCTATGGGTACACACGAACTACCAATGGGAATGCTATGGAAATTAAAGAAGTGCTGAAAAAGTATCGGGCTATGCCTCAGGCAAAGAGCAACGCGGGATATTTGAACGCAGGCAAAACTAAGTGCCTGCTACTTTCCTCGGTGCAATACGTTGGCGTTTTACTCGTGGTTATTTCTTGTACGCTGCGGGCTGGCGCGTGCTACGGGCAACAGGCCGTAACACTAGAACTTGTGCTAACGACCGCCCTAGACAAGTCTCCTTCGATTGTCTTACAAAAGCAGCGCGTGGAAATGGCGCGTGCACAAAGCGTATTAGCTGCCGCGCCCTTCGACTATCAGCTCACAGGCAGCACCAACCTAGGGCAAAACAACCGCAACGTGTTGCCCCTGCCTATTCCGGTAGATTTTGACCGAGTACTGCGCGATACGTTTGGGGTCAATACCGTACAGACCACTGCCGGCGATTTTAGCCTTGGCCTGATGCGGCAATATCGCAACGGCACCTACATACGCGCCAACTTTCAGACTAGCCGCATCATCAACGACCTGCCCTTTCCTTCTCCCTTTGAACAGTTTACCTCCCAAAACTTTAACGCCCTATCGTTGCAGGCAGGCATACCGCTGCTATATAACCGAGGTGGTAAAATTTGGCAGGCAAGAGAAGAGGTAAGCCGGCTCGAAATAGATGCACAAAACGCACAAACGCGCTTTACTATCCAATGGCAAATCTACAGGGCACTTACCGCCTATTGGGCATACCTTGCCGCTTGGAACAACCTAACTATCTACCAAGAAGCCCTACAAAGAGCTACCGATATGTACGAAAATAGTGCCTTGCTCGTAGAAGCTGAAAAATTGCCCCGCTCTAGCCTCCTACAAATAGAAGCCGACATAGCCGATAAGCGTACTAACACCTTACTTGCACAGCAAGCCTACGAGCAGGCTCGCCTGCAACTAGGCCAAGAAATGGGGATAGAAACCGCAGAGGCACTGCAACTGGGAGCACCTGAAAGTGCCTTCCCTACCGCAGAGCAACTCGGCGAGATAAGCAGGCTATCTGCCGAACAATTTGCCGAATACCTCGAAAAAAGAGGCGACCTTGCCGCTCAAAAAGAACTGCTAAGTGCGCAGCGCGTACAGGTAAAAGCTGCCCAACAAAGCCTGCAACCACGCCTCGACCTGAACATGTTTGTGCAAAGAGCCGGTATGCAATACGGCGACGGTATCGACCGCTACATAAATGCTTACACCGCCTTTGAAGGACGAAATACCGACTATGGTGTGGGTATTTCGTTTCAAATGCCCCTACAAAACAATGCCGCCAAGGCTATGCTGACCACCTCCGAGCTACAACTCAAAGAGACACAAATACGCTACCAAGACAACCTGCGGCAAGTTACATATAGCATTGCCCAGAGTATCAGCCAATTAAAAATGGGGAAAGAGGCTGCCGAGCAGACCAAACTCGCACGCGATAAAGCGGCGGCTGTGCTCGAAAACGAAACAATCAAGTTTAAAGAAGGATTTTCTACTACGCTTACCCTCATGCTCTACCAAGATAGGCTGATGGCCGCAGAACTTATGTACCTAAACGCCTCCGAACGGCTTGCCCATGCCCTTGCATTGCTCAGGTTTGAAACCGGCACATTTTTCGGGCAAAATGAATTAGATTACCGCGTTTTCTATCAAATCCCTACACAAAATTAATCGCCATGCAAAGAGAACTCTTTCGTAAAGCCGCCCTTGAAAAACTTTCTACGCCCGAACGGCTCGACCTTACCGTTACGGTGCTCAACAGAAAGTCGTGGATTTACTTGCTTACACTCTCCTTTCTGATGGGCACTGTGCTAACTTGGGCCATTTTCGGCACGGTCAAAACGCGTGTAGAAGCCATGGGTATATTGCTCGGTGGGGAGGTGTTTCAGGTGGTTTCCCATGCCCCCGGCTCGGTGAAAGAGGTCATGGTACAGCCCGGCGACAAGGTGGCAAAAGACCAAGTCATCGCACGGCTCGACCAGCCTCGGCTTGCCCAAGAACTCGCAGAGAGCCGCGCTTCCCTAGCTGCCTTAGAGCGGCAACACCTGCAATTAACCACGTACGAACAACAAGGCATCGCACTTACCGACGCACTCGTATTCAAACAAAAAGAGAATATTGAGCAATCTATCCGCACCCTAGAAAAAAACAAAGCCCAGCTAAAAGAACAAGAGACCCGCGAGTTCGGCCTGCTGGAAAAAGGGCTTATTACCCGCCCGCAGGTACAACAAACTACGCAAAGAGTGGAGCAAATAGGGCTTGAAATCGAAGCACTCCGCGCCGAACTAACGATGCTCAACAAGCAAACGAACAACGAGAAATTTTCGATGAGCAACCTAGCCGAGCAAAGTCAGCAGCGCATAGAAGCCGCCAAACGCCTTATCGAGCAACTCGAAGAGCAATACGCTTACCAAACAGAAGTAAAAGCCGAATTCGACTGCGAAGTGCTAGAACGACTTATTGATGTGGGCGATGTAGTAGGTATTGGGATGCCCCTCATCAAAATGACGAAAGTTTCGGAAACAGACGACGGGATGTTATCGGGCGTGTTGTTTCTTCAGGCCAAAGACGGCAAAAAAATCGTGGAAGGCAAAGAAATCATGATTGCCCCCTCTACGGTCTTGCCAGAGGAGTACGGCTATATGCTCGGGACTATTACCTACGTATCGGAATACCCTACCTCTGCCAAAGCTATGTTTCGCGTGCTGAAAAACGACCAACTCATCACACAAATTCTGCAAATGGGGCCGCCAATAGAAGTATATGTGCGTTTTACACCCAATCCGGAAACATTTAGCAACTACCAATGGACTTCGGGGAAAGGCCCGAGCGTAGAAATACAAGCCGGCACGCCCTGTACCGGAAAAATTACGATTGACGAACAAAAACCGATTGCCTTGGTGATACCTAAGCTAAAAAAAGCGTTGAGTTTATATTGAGCAGTTGCCTGCGCCCGCATATCGGCAGGTGCGAGCGACTGAACTTTCTGTAAACCACTAAAAATCAACGTATTATATTACAAATTTCTATGCAACGAGTAGTAGTAGGCCTATCAGGCGGGGTAGATTCGAGTGTGGCAGCGTGGTTGCTCAAAGAGCAGGGCTACCAAGTCATTGGGCTGTTTATGAAAAATTGGCACGATGAAAGCGTTACCCTCGATAGCGACTGCCCGTGGTGGGAAGATAGCAACGACGCGCTCATCGTCGCCGAAAAACTGGGTATTCCCTTTCAAACCATCGACCTGAGTGCCGAGTACCACACGCGCATTGTCTCCTACATGTTCGACGAGTACCAACACGGTCGCACGCCAAACCCCGACGTGCTGTGCAACCGCGAAATCAAGTTCGATATTTTCCTGAAAACTGCCTTGCAACTTGGCGCAGACTTCGTAGCTACCGGGCATTACTGCCGCAAAGAAACGACTGACGTGGGCGGCAAGCCTATGCACCGCCTGCTCGCCGGCAAAGACCCTAACAAAGACCAAAGTTACTTCCTCTGCCAACTCACGCAGGCACAGCTCGAAAAAGCCCTCTTCCCAATTGGCGACCTCACCAAGCCGGAAGTACGCGCCCTCGCCGAACGCGCCGAGCTAATTACCGCCCACAAAAAAGACTCGCAAGGCTTGTGCTTCATTGGCAAGGTAAAACTGCCCGATTTTTTGAAGCAGCAACTGCAACCCAAAGAAGGGCGCATCATCGAAATCCCTGCCAATTCGCCCGTTTTTGAGCGCGTGCCTGCCCTAGCAGGAACTGCCGACGAGCCGCCTAGCCTCACCGAACGCACCACAGGCTATACCTATGCCCCCACCGACGGCAAAGAAGTGGGCAAGCACCCCGGCGCGCACTACTTCACGATTGGGCAACGGAAGGGCCTCGACGTGGGCGGCACTCCCCTGCCCCTGTTCGTCATCGCAACCGATACAACGGAAAACGTACTGTATGTAGGGCAGGGTACCGAACATCCCGGTTTGTACCGCAACGGCTTGTTCGTTCCCGCACCCGACGTGCATTGGGTGCGCCCCGATAAACGCCTGCACCCCGGCGAGCAGCAACGCTACGCTACCCGCATCCGCTACCGCCAAGCCCTCGAAATGGCAACGCTG
>CAYUJH010000048.1:5464-10108 GCA_964444995.1 uncultured Roseobacteraceae bacterium
TACGAAGCCGACGGGCTATATGTGCTGTTCGATGCCCCACAACGAGGCATTGCCGCCGGACAGTTTGTGGCATGGTACGAAGCCGACGAACTCATAGGTTCGGGCGTAATTGCCTAACTTTGTGGCATACCCCTCTTTTTCCCTGTTTGGCTTATGCACCTACCTCCTATTCAACACATCGAACAAGTGCGCGTGGAGCGTCTTTGGGAACAGTACGACATCTCCCTTTCGCTCCAAATCGACGTTAATATTTTGCTGGGCATCAACGGCAGCGGAAAAAGTACCCTGCTCAAACTTATAGAAGGTCTTTTTTCGTGGAACGTGCGCCGCTTGATGCACTACTGCAAGCGCATGGAACTCACCTGCAACGACGGGCAGAGCTTTGTCTTCGATTGGCTTTCCGACGAAGAAGACGAAGTGCCCTACATTGCTTTTCGGCACGGCGAGCACGAATGGATAAAATTTGAAGGGCAAGAGAGCCTTGTCTTTTCCGACGAAAACAAAGGACGCACGCTCGAAAAACTGCCCGAAGTGCCCTTCATCCGCCTGAGCACCTTCGATAGCGAACTCAAGGAAAAAGAGGCTATTAGCAAACTGAGCAACGTACTGGTGCGCACCGAACTCGATTGGCAACTTTGGAAACTCGAAAAAAAATACCTCGCCTACCAACTGACCGTCTCCGAGCGCATTGAAGCACTGCTTGCCGAAACCGACTTGCAGCACTTCCAAGAAGCCGCCGCGCATATTCGGCAAAAAAAGCAACTCTTCGAGCGTACTATTAACCAGCTTTTTGTGCATACTGGCAAAAAAATAGGCGCAAATCAGTACAAAGAACTTATCTTCAAACTCCCCAGCGGTCATGAGGTAACGCCCTACGAACTTTCTTCCGGCGAAAAACAAATCCTTATCATCTTGCTGCGCGTTTTGATGCAAGACAGCCAACCGTACATCTTACTGCTCGACGAGCCAGAGGTCTCCATGCACCTCAGTTGGCAAGTGGACCTCATCGACCTGATTCGGCAACTCAATCCGCATTGCCAAGTGCTTATTGCCACCCACGCCCCCGCCGTGCTTAAAAAAGGATGGAAAGATAAAATTCTAAAAATGGACGACATCGTCTGCCCCTGTGCGCATAGCAAATAACGCGCTACGTCTGCCCTGCCCCACTCCCTCCCCATTTGAAACTATTTATACCGTAGCGCATGAAGTTTGCGAAATTATGGTCTTATAAATCATTCAAAATCAAGCAAATCAAATCATGTTAATCCTTAAATCAAATGAATCTTGGTATAAAATTGTTGACAAAAAAAATCGGAAAGATGATTATAGTCAGCAGTTTTCAACGCATATAGGTGTACTTTTGAAGCATAGGCAGGCATCCGTCAAACAAAGAAAAAAGGCATATATACCTACTTTTTTTCGCAGCTGTAAGGCGTTGTGTAAAGCGGCATCAATCCCTAAAATCCTTAAAAAACAACGGAAAAATACCCAAGGCATTCCCAATGAATTAGGTTTTAGTGTAAATTTCAGTCTCAATAAACAAAAACACATTTAGAAATTATGACGACATCCCCCATGACCGAAGAAGCACAAAATGCCTACGCGGCTTCTGTAACCCATAAAAAGCTCCTCAAATGGGTAGAAGAAACCGTAGCACTTTGCAAACCCGACAAGGTGCACTGGTGCGACGGTTCGCAAGAAGAGTACGACAGCCTTTGCGAGCAACTCGTAAGCAGAGGCACGTTCATTCGCCTCAATCCGGAGAAGCGCCCCAATAGCTTCGCCTGCTTTTCCGACCCTAGCGACGTGGCACGCGTGGAAGACCGCACCTTCATTTGCAGCCGACGCAAAGAAGACGCAGGGCCTACCAACAACTGGATGAAGCCCCGGCACATGAAAGCCGAACTCAACGAGTACCTAGACGGCTGTATGCAAGGCCGCACGATGTATATCATCCCGTTTAGCATGGGCCCTATTGGCTCGCCCATGTCGCAAATTGGCGTAGAAATTACCGACTCAGAATACGTAGTGGTCAACATGCGCATCATGACGCGCATGGGGCGCAAGGTGCTTGATGCCCTAGGTAGCGACGGCTCGTTTGTAAAATGTTTACACTCAGTAGGCGCACCGCTCAAACCCGGCCAAGCCGACGAAAAATGGCCCTGCAACCCTACTGTAAAATATATCGTGCATTTCCCCGAAGAGCGCTCTATTATCTCGTACGGTAGTGGCTACGGCGGCAACGCCCTTTTGGGCAAAAAGTGCTTTGCGTTGCGCATAGCCTCTAGCATGGCGCGCGAACAAGGCTGGCTCGCCGAGCACATGCTCATTATGGGCGTAGAAAATCCGAAAAAAGAAAAAACCTACGTGGCAGCCGCCTTCCCAAGTGCCTGCGGAAAAACCAACTTCGCCATGCTTATCCCGCCCGATAGCTACAAGGGCTGGAAAATCACCACCGTTGGCGACGATATTGCATGGATTAAACCCGGCGACGACGGCAAACTCTACGCCATCAACCCCGAAGCCGGCTATTTTGGCGTAGCACCGGGCACAAACTACAAGACCAACCCCAACGCCATGGAGTCTATCAAGGCGAACGCCATCTTTACCAACGTGGCCGTTACGCCCGATGGCGACGTGTGGTGGGAAGATATGACCAAGGAAGTGCCCGCAGGCCTTACCGACTGGCGCGGCCAAGCCTACGACCCTAGCAAAGGAAAACCCGCCGCCCACCCCAACGCCCGCTTTACTGCACCTGCTTACCAATGCCCTAGCATAGACGACCGCTGGGAAGACCCTCAGGGCGTGCCCATTAGCGCGTTCATCTTCGGCGGCCGCCGCAGCACAACCGTACCCCTTGTCTATCAGACCTTTAACTGGAACTTTGGCGTGTACCTAGCCGCCACGATGGGTTCGGAAATGACCGCCGCCGCCTTTGGTGAAATTGGCAAAGTGCGCCGCGACCCCTTCGCTATGCTGCCCTTTGCCGGCTACCACATGGCCGACTATTTTAACCACTGGCTGCAATTTGGCCGTAACCTGCCCAACCCGCCGCGCATTTTCAGCGTAAACTGGTTCTTGAAAGACGAAAACGGAAAATTTACCTGGCCCGGCTTCGGAGAAAACATGCGCGTATTGAGCTGGATTATCGAGCGTGTAAAAGGGCGCACTTCGGCCGTAGAAAGCCCGATTGGCTGGATGCCGCGCTACAAAGATTTGAACTGGGAAGGCCTCGACTTCTCGCGCGAAGACTTCGAAAAAGCCATGAACGTGGACCGCGAGGCATGGAAAGCCGAAATCCTGAGCCACGAAGAACTCTTCTCTACGCTCTACGACAAACTCCCCAAAGAATTTTTCTTCATGCGTGAGTTGTTGCTCTCTGGCTTGTGGCGCTCGCCCGAGCACTGGAAACTAGCTCCGGAGCGCTAGCGAAAACCGGCAGATTTGCCCCTAAAACCCGATGGATACACAAAATCCACCGGGTTTTTTTATTGTTCTATACGTCTTAGTTTACGCTTCTCGGTTGGTCTGCTTGAGATACTCCTCCAAAATAAGACTGATAAACTTCCCCGGCTGCCGAATGCCACGCTCCTCGGCGGCTTCTTTGATTTGCATATACAGGCTCGTCCGAATTTTCACCGAAGAATAGTCTATCTGCGAATTTTTGGGGCGTATTGCCTCGAAATCTAAATTCTCAAAATCGAGCTTTTTTTCCGACTTCAACTCTAAAGGCCTGCCCGATTGCTTATGCGCTTCTATGCTATTGTAAATTAGGTTGGTTTTGCTTTTTTCTTTTGCCATGTGGATAGGTTTGTTGTATGGTAGAGAATGTGCCTGTATGCACCCAAATTGAAGGTCGAGCACCGTCTGCGCAAAGCGTGTAGGTCTTCCCATGCCCTTCTACCCTAAAGATAACATTTTGTACGGAACTCGTCAAAATAGCGGTTAAATTCGTCGTCTTTATCGTTGGGGTCGGCGATGTCGTGAACGGTAGAAAGATACCGTTTGTAGCGCACCAAATAGGAGATGGGCGAATAAAATAACTGCATCCCCCCGATACCGGCGAGCTGCTTTAGCTGTAAATGCTCGATAGTTTGGTCTTTTTTGTTGATGACCCCATAGACTTCAAGGGGGAAGCCTTGCCGTTCTTTTTCGGTGCGCACCTCAGGGATTTGCTTCAGAAAGTCAATAGTGGACTGGATATCGAGCGCGCTGGCAACCATCGGGATAATGACCACATCGGACACCAAAATACTGAAAAACACTTCTTTTCCTTCAATTTTCCCCGGTACGTCAATCAGGATCACATCGTACTTGCGCTCGGCGAGTTGGATGGTTTTCTGAAAATTCACCTCCGCCTTCGACTGCCGCCAGTTGAACCCAATAACATCGTAGGAGTCTTTGCTGGCCTCTTGGTTGTAAATGTATTTGACCGAACGCTGCGGGTCGGCATCTATCACAAGCACGCGCTTGTTGGTGCGCCTGTGGAGAGCGGCGGCGGTTAGTATGAGCAACGTGCTTTTGCCCGAACCTCCTTTCTGGGTAGCAAACGAGATAATTTTTGCCATATATAACAAGATTTATATAACTTTCAGTAGTTAATTCGCCTGATTTTAAATGATTTATAACGCCCAAATTTTCCAA
>CAYUJH010000049.1:0-2155 GCA_964444995.1 uncultured Roseobacteraceae bacterium
CACCGATTGAATCTGCACATCGGCGGAGAACTGCGTAAGGGTGGACTCCGGTTTCAGGTTAATCAGCACGTTGCACTTAATTCGCTCGCGTTCTTCGTATTTGTCGTCTGTCCAGCGGGTTGTATTTAAAAAGGCTGCGATGCTTGTTTGCATACTTTCAAAAACCTGCCGCTCTTGGGTTTGTACGCGCTCGGAGTTTACAATCACGTTGCAGTTGAGTTCTTGTGCGTAGCCTTTTTGCGGGCTACCTCCCCATGCGCCGAGCCATAGCAGGGCGCATATCCACATTTTTTTCATGTTATTTTATTGTTAAGCAAGATTGAAAGATGGGAAAGAATATCGTGGGCCACGTCGGCTTTTGGTTTGAGCGGGAACTCGACCTGCTGCGTACCGTAGAGCAGCGTGATTTTGTTGGTATCGTGCCCGAAGCCTGCCCCTGCGTCGCGCAGGGAGTTCAGCACCACCATATCGAAGCGCTTGGCGTGCATTTTAGCCAGGGCATGAGCGCGTTCGTTTTCTGTTTCGAGCGCAAAGCCTACGTGCACCTGATGCGGTTTTTTTTGCTGCCCCATTTCTTTGGCAATGTCGGGGTTTTTGACCAGCGTGAGCGTGAGCGTATCGCTGTTTTTCTTTATTTTTTCTGGGGCAACGCTCTGCGGTGCGTAGTCCGACACGGCGGCAGTGAAAATAGCCACGTCGGTATGCGGATGGTGCTGCTGCGTGGCGTATAGCATTTCTTTTGCCGTGCGGACGGGCAACAGCGTGAGGTTGGGGTGCGTAAGGGTGCGCTGCACCGGACCGCTCACGAGCACCACCTTTGCGCCGCGTTGGAGGAGTGCCTCGGCAAGGGCGTACCCCATTTTCCCGCTAGAGCCATTGCTCAGGTAGCGGACGGGGTCTATAAATTCTTGCGTGGGACCCACGGTAATGAGCGCGTTTTTCCCGTCGAACGTCGTGTCGGAGCGTTGCGCGAAAAAATCATGGAGGTACGCGAGGAGTTCTTCTGGTTCGGCCATACGCCCTTTTCCGTGCAAACCGCTTGCCAAAGGGCCTTCGTTGGGTTCTATGACGTGGTTGCCGAAGTTGCGCAGCTTTTCGAGGTTCGTTGCCGTAGAAGGGTGCACAAACATATCCAAGTCCATCGCCGGGGCGACAATGACGGGGCAACGCGCCGAGAGATAGGTCGCTACGAGTAGGTTATGGCAATAGCCGTTGGCAAGAGCGGCGAGGGTTTTGGCACTCAACGGCGCGATGAGCACCACATCGGCCCAAAGACCAAGTTTTACGTGGTTGTTCCACGTCCCTTCGGCGGCGTTGGCCACAAAGTCGGTCAGTACGGGGCGTTCGGAGAGGGTGGCGAGGGTCAGGGCGGGGATGAAGGTGAGCGCGGCTTCCGTGGCGACCACCTGTACCTCTGCGCCTTGCTTGCGAAGCAGGCGGATGAGCGTCGCCGATTTGTACGCGGCGATGCTCCCGCTGATGCCTACCACAATTTTTTTGCCCTGCAAGCTGTGCATGTCGTCCGAAAAAATACCGTAGTTGGTTGTTATAGGTTGAGCAGAGAGTCTTCCTCCTCGTCGGTAGGGAGTGTAAAGTGGATTTCACCGTTTAAAAACTCCTCTACGGCGATGAGCGTACCCTTAGGCATTTTTTCGTAGTGCTTCGAGATGTCTATTTGCTCGCGGTTTTCAAATACCTCTTCGAGGTTGTCCACCGAAGACTCGAACGTGGCTAATTTCGCGCTCAATTCTTCTTTGATTTTGCTAGAAATTTGGCGCGAGCGTTTCGAGATAATCACCACAGAGGCATACACATTTTCAGTGCCTTGAATAAGCTCCGGAAGGTCGCGGGTTACAATGGAGGGATTTACCTGATTCATACGTATTAACTGTTTTTTTCGCAAACTTACACAATAACGCCCACACTATGCGCATAATTGTTGGCTACCTTCGCGGTAAAAAAGTGTTTTTGTGTATGAAGCAGTTGTACGTGATTCTGTTGCTGACCCTATCGAATGGTTTTATGACCTTGGCGTGGTACGGGCACCTGAAATTTGCCGAGTGGCCGTGGTTTCAGAAGTTGGGGCTTTGGGCGGTTATTCTCATCAGTTGGGGAATTGCCTTGTTGGAGTACATCTTCCAAGTACCTGCCAACA
>CAYUJH010000049.1:2165-10030 GCA_964444995.1 uncultured Roseobacteraceae bacterium
TTTAGTCTGGTCGAACTCAAGGTATTACAAGAAATTATCACGCTGCTGGTATTTATGGTATTTACCCTACTCGCCTTCAAAACGGAGGCACTGCGTTGGAATCATCTGGTAGGTTTTGTCTTGTTGGTGCTTGCCGTGTTTTTTGTCTTCAAGAAATGGTAAGCCGATGCACGACTTCTTGCAGTACCTGCTGAAGCACCGCGCACTGCTGCTGCGGCGAAAGTGCGTGGGGCGCAATGCCGGTGAGTTCGATGCGCAGGCTAGGCAAGTACGCAGGACTTTCGAGCCACTCGCGGGTAGAGCGTAGGGCAGGGAAGAGGCTTTTGAGCCGGTCGAACTGGAAAAAGGGAAGGCGGTCGAGGGCTTTCCAGCGCACAGCGAGCGGAAAATCTCCAACATAAAGTGTATGCACAGCATCGGCATCGGCAGGTACGGACGCGTCGAGGGCATAGACCGTGTCGGTAGCTGGTGCAGCTACGCGGTACGTATGCTGCAAGAGGCGGGCAAGGCGTAGTTCGGGCGTGGGTGGCGGCGCACGTTTCTTTTCCCTAACAGCTACTTCGCGCTGCTCGTTTTCTGCTGATTTCCAACCTAGTACTACCAACGAGTGGTGCAGCTGCGCGAGGTAACTCGGCTGATAGGCGGCGTGGTAGTACAGTGTTTCGCAAAGGCGCAGCGGGTGCGCAGGCTGGGCGTCGAACTTGCGCCGGTGCGGTTGCCCTTCGGAAAGGCTAAATGGATAGTACCGTGCGCCCCGCCCGATAAGTTGCGCCTCGGCAAGGCTAGAGGGTGTAAGTTTTTGCGGATTTTTGACCGGTGCTGCCCCGTAGAGCCGCACAATGTCGAACAGGTTGAGCACGTCCCAGCCCTCGTTGAGTTGGTCCACGGCAAACAGCAGACGATACGGGTTTTCGGGCGCTTCGAGCGAGTTTAACAGCCGCTGCTTGTTGGCCACTTCGGTTTTGCTATTTACCAACATACACACCGAAGGGGCAAACGCCTGCTTGAGTTCCTCGGCAAAATCGGGCAGGGAAAGTCCTTTTTGGGCTAAAAACTGGCGACATTGCTGAAAAACTGGCACAGCACTTTCCGCCAAAATGCCTTCGAGCGTTTCGGCAGTAAGCCGTTGCAGTTCCTCTTGAAACGTCCTGTAAAACGCTGTGCTCTCCGCGATGTTTTTCGATTTGAGCAGGATGACCGGCTTGGCGGCAATGCCCTCTGTCTCGAAGCATTTCTTTCGGTATTGGCTCAGAATCAACGCGCGTAGGGTGCGCAAAAAGGGCGTGTCGTCGGCTTGTAGCAGTTGTATTTCTTTGGAGTATCCCTCGGCACGAAATTGTGTTAGCGGATAACGAAGCACGGTTTTTTCGATATATTTTTCGCGTATGAAACTGTTTTCTGTGCCTGCCGTGGCGGTAAATTCGAGGAGCAGGTGCGCAGGATGACTGCCAAGCAACTGCTCGACGGTGCTTTCCCAGTTGGGCAGGTCGGCGGCGGAGCGGCCGCGCTTAGTTTGCACATTGGTATGGTGCGACTCGTCGGAGATGAACAGCACGCGCTCGTCTTCAAAGTCGTGCAGGGTAAGGGCATTTTCCTGTGGGCGCAGCAACTGTTGGTGCAGCCCTTGGATAGTGGTAAACACCAGATGTAAGTCATTGCCTCCTCCGGTTTGGAAGTTGCTCACCTCGCGCAGCGCGAAGGGAGTGCCTCGGTGTACGAGTTGCCGGGCAAACAAGTACTTGGGCGAATGTGTCTGCAAAAAATTCTCTCGCGTTTTGGCAAGAATTGTTGTGCTATTCACAAAAAACACCACTCTGTGGTAGCCCAGCGCGTATGCGTACAGCATTGCGCCTGCCATAACGAGGGTTTTGCCACTGCCTGTGGCCATCTCGAACAGCAGTTGCCGAGGCGGGTTCGCTGCTGCCAAGCGCGTAATAAGTGCCTGCAAAGCGTCCGTTTGGTACGGACGCAGCGGTAGGGCAGGGTTGAGGTTGGCAGATAGTTCGGCAAGGGCGCGGGTCATAGCTGCAAAGAAAACAAACCGTTCGGAAACCATGCATTTTTCAAACGGAGGCAATTCTCAAATCTTACAAATCTTTGGTGTATTTTTACACGTATCTTTGTATCTTTCGTGCATGTCGCACTATTTTCATACATTTTTACGGAGTCCTAACAGGTTAAAAAAATAATGTTTCATCAAGCTACAAGACTAAGGAAATATGCAAACCACTTTTGAACTTTCAAGCACGGCCAAATTACACTTCCTAGACGCAGACGTATGGACCTATAAAGAGGCAGAACAATACGGTTTTTTACTTTTGAAAATTGCCAGCGCCGACGGCCCCATTTCCGACCGAGAGATGTACTGGCTGCTCAAGCGTTTTGCCGAAGAAATGGGCATTCCGGGGGCTGTTACCGAAAAATGGCGCGCCTTTTCTTACGAAACGGCCAACCTCCACGAGCTGGTGCAACAAATTCCGTCGGCACGTGCTACCAACTTCGTGTACGATGCTATCCGCATATGCGCAGCCGACGGGCTATACGCGTTCAAGGAGCGAAAAGCGGTAGAAGCCGCTTCCATCTTGCTGAAAGTACCTGCGCATGTGTTGCAAGGGTTAGAGTTTTTGGTAGAACAAGAGACCTTGTGCGAGAAACAGCTCACTGCCCTGCTCAAGCAAGGGAACTAAAGCAGATAGTAGGCTCGGCCAAAACGCAGCGAGGGCAAGCGTAGTTTTTTTGTACGCACTTCAAACCTATTTACCAAAGGATGTGTCTTTTTATAGCGCAATATGCTCTTGAGACCTCGTCTTTGCAGAGAGGTTTGCGCAAATAAGTGCTGCGTAAGCGGCGGTCAACCAGTAGCATTTCACCAAGACAAGGCGCACGCAATGAGCTATATAACAACGCGAATACTGTTTTTTCTTCTGCTTGTATGCGGAAGTGCTTCGCTATTTTTTACCGGCGGCTGTGTTACCACCGACGAAGACCTGCCCCCCTTCGATAGCCTTCGCAATAGCCTGTTCGAACGTGTGGTGCCGTTTTATTTTGACGACGACCCGCAAGGCTGGGAAGGAGGCTTCGCCAATTACGCCGCTGTTTTGCAAGATTCGCTTGCCCTGACTTTTCAACACGCTACCTTGCCGCCGGTCTTTGAAAAAACGGGGGGCGCGCTGCAATGGACAGGCTATAATTTTCAGAACAACCTCTTTATGTTTGGCTGGCGGCGCAT
This sequence comes from uncultured Roseobacteraceae bacterium, assembly GCA_964444995.1. Classification (GTDB taxonomy): domain Bacteria; phylum Bacteroidota; class Bacteroidia; order Cytophagales; family Flammeovirgaceae; genus CAYUJH01. The sequence goes on from CAYUJH010000049.1 coordinate 5,395, forward strand.
TGGCAACCTCGAACCCAACCGCCCGTATGTACTCTCGTTCGATGTGGCAGTAGGCTACCAAATAGAGGGCAACGAGTTTCGGCTACGCAGCCACGAAAACCGCCTGAACATCAAGGTAGGGGCTATCAACTACCCCCCCCGCATCACCGACGACGAGGTGCTTGGTCGCATTATAGTGAACTTCGACAAGGGCGCACAGCAAACCACCGACGGAAACGATATGATGTGGCTCGGAGAACTGGTAGCTGGCGACTTAAAGTATAAAGACAAAATTCTGACCAATGCCCAACAGCGTTTGTTTGGTGTGGTCAGTAACGAGAACGGAGAAATATGGATTTTAGTGGGCATAGAGTCTAGTGTCCCTCTGCGGCATTCCATTTATTTCGACTCGGTGGTGCTTTACTACCGATAGTTCTTTTAAAATTTCCCCCAAACCGTGGGATATTTGGCATACCTACCCCAAAACGAAATACCGTTTGTGTATCATTTGTTGTTGGGCGTTGAACTTTCCGTTAATTTTATCGGAAACAAAATCTAATAACCTATGACGAACTCTTTAAAACACTTCATGCTTGTTGTATGCGCTATCGTTGGGCTAGCTACCCATGCGCTCGCACAGCAGCGAACGGTTTCGGGGAAGGTAATTTCCGCCGAAGACCAACAAGGGATTCCCGGTGCCAACGTGCTCATCAAAGGCACAACTACCGCCACGGTAACCGACTTTGATGGGAAATTTACCCTCAATGTGCCCGACGACAACGCCGTGCTTGTTATTTCCTACTTAGGCTTTTTGAGTAGAGAAGTGCAAGTAGGCAGCGGTACGAACTTCGATGTGGTGCTGCAACCCGACGCACGCCAACTCTCCGAAGTAGTGGTAACGGCCTTTGGTATCGAACAGGAAAAGAAAGCCCTTTCCTTTTCGGTGCAAGAAGTAGGGGCAGAGGAGATTACGCAATCTCGCGAACCCAACATTGTGGACGCACTCAACGCCAAAGTAGCCGGCATACAGGTTACGCGGCAGGGCGGCTCGGCAGGGGCAGCCTCCAACATCGTAATTCGGGGTACATCTTCTATCTCGGGCAACAACCAACCGCTCTTCGTGGTGGATGGTATTCCGGTCAATAACTCCTTCCGCGCTAGTATCGGCACGTCGGCTGGGGTGGACTACTCCAACCGCGCTATCGACATCAACCCCAACGACATCGAAAATATCTCGGTGCTCAAAGGCCCTGCCGCTACGGCACTTTATGGCATTCAAGGGGGCAACGGCGTTATCCTCATCACTACAAAAAAAGGAACAAAAGGAGGGAAAAATTTCTCGGTGGACATCTCCTCGAACATTTCGACCGACCGCATCATGAACTATTTCCCCCAGCAGCTGCGCTACAGCCAAGGCGATAACGGGATTTATAACGGCGGGACAACCTTTAACCACTACGGTGCACCTATTTCTACGCTCCGCTACGATGCTTCTACACCCTTTGCCAAAGACCCCAATGGCACTATCGTGGATATGAACCACCCCAACGCTGGCGCACCAGTGCCCGTGTACGACAACCAACAACTCTTTTTCCAAAATGGTCTGACGAACGACAATCATATCGCCGTTTCGGCATCGAACGAAACGAGCAACTTTTACCTGTCTATCGGTAATATGAACCAACAAGGCATTGTGCCCAACAACGAATTTAACCGTACGTCGGTAAAACTTTCTGCCGATAGCAAGCTGAGCGATAAGCTCAAAGTGGGGGGCACAATTACCTATGCCAACAGCTCGAGCACGCGCTTCGGGCGGGGCGACAACTTCAGCGATGCCATTCAGGGTTTGTACCGCACGCCGCCTTCGTTCGATAACTCCGCCGGCTTTGAATATCCGAACGGCATACAGCGCAACTTCCGAGGTGCTGTAACGGGCGTACAGGCATTCAGCCCCGACAACCCCTTCTGGACGGTAAACAAAAACCCTTACACCGACAACGTAAACCGCTTCATCTCTACGCTTCAACTCGACTACAAGCCGCTCGAATGGCTTTCCATCATGTACCGCGTAGGCTACGACTTCTCGCACGACGAACGGACGCAAATTTGGGCACCTTCTTCCGCTGGGGGTGCAGCCATTTCGGCGAGTGGGGCACAGGGCGGTAGAATGTACGAAGACACCTACACCGACCAAATTTTTAACTACGACCTCATTATTACGGCGCAGAAAAAACTGACCGATAAGCTAGAAGGCTCGCTCATGATTGGCCACAACTTGTTCGGCAGTACGACAAGCTCGCTGTTTATGAACGGTACGAACTTTGCCATCCCCGGTCTTTTCAACATTGCAAACACGCAAGAAAACCCCATCTTCACCAAGAACGACTTCCGCAAGCAGACACGCGCCGTTTATACGCGTTTGAATCTCTCGTACATGAACGCGATTTTCTTGGAACTTACAGGCCGTAACGAATGGTCTTCCACATTGCCAGCTGCTACCCGTTCGTTCCCCTACGGCAGTGCAGGCTTGAGCCTTGTGTTCTCTGAATTGCTGAATATCGACGAGGGAATCTTGAGCTTTGGCAAGCTGAAAGGCTCGGTCGCGATTGTGGGCAACGATGCCCCGATTTATCGCACCGAAACGTTTTATAACATTGCCACCGCAGGTACACGCTACGCAGGCGGCCTTCGCTTCCCGATTGACGGCACAGGCGGCGTGCTTCTTAGCTCGGCAGCAGGTAACAGCAACCTCCGCGCCGAAACAAACACCACCGTAGAGTTTGGCGCCGACGTGCGCTTCTTGAAAAATCGCGTTGGGCTTGACATCACCTACTACCGCTCTTTGAGCCGCGACCAAATCATTTCCGTGCCCGTACCAGCTTCTACTGGCTTTACCTCGCAAATCATCAACTCCGGCGAGATTGAAAACCGAGGCATCGAGCTAGTGTTGAATGCACAGGCGATTCAGAAAGGCGACTTCTCGTGGGATATGATTCTCAACTTTACGCGCAACCGTAACTACGTAAACGAACTCCCCAACGACGAGGCGATTGTTACCAACGTGTATGGAGCGCGGATTCAAAGCCGCCTGATTCCCGGCGAGCAGTTTGGCGTATTCTATGGCAACGCCTTCAAGCGCAACGAAAATGGCGATATGATGATTAACGCGAGCGGTTTCCCTCAGTTCGACCCCAACGGGCAGCAACTCATTGGCAACCCCAATCCCGACTTCTTGATGGGCTTCCGCAACAGCCTCACGTATAAAAACGTGAACCTTTCGTTCCTATGGGACGTGCGCAAAGGTGGCGATGTGGTGAACGTAACGGCGTTTTGGATGGGGAACGGTTCGGGCGTAGCCGAGCACACCCTCGACCGTAACCGCGTGGTGGTGTTTAAAGGCGTGATTGACAACCCCGGCCAAGACAACGACGGCCGTGTAAACGACATCCCTGCCGTATTGAACCAAGCCGCCTTCCAAGGCGTAGGTGCTGCCGCCGCCGTAGGCCGCGAAATGACCGAGCGTTGGGTGCAAGACGGCTCGTGGATTCGCCTGCGCGACATCACGATAAGCTACAACCTCCCCCGCGACGTAATTAGCAAACTAGGCATGAGCCGCGCAAGCATCGGGGTATATGGTCGTAACATTCTGCTGTTTACCAACTACGGGGGTATTGACCCGGAAACCAACCTCTTCGGGCCCAACAGTGTGCCCAACGTAGATGCCTTCACATTCCCCAACACCAGAAGTTTCGGCGCTACACTCAACGCTTCCTTCTAACCTAAATCTCGAATAGTATGAATAATAAAATAAGAGCCTTTACGGCCACGCTTGCCTTTCTCTTTGTCTTTACCGCCTGTGAAGACTTTGACGAAATCAACAAAAATCCTAACCAAGCCACCGACGCTTCGATTCAGGTGATTTTCCCTGCCATCACGACCTCGTTCTTGTATGGCGTAAATGGCGAATCGGCACAATTTGCAAGTATTTTAACGCAATACATGACCGGTATCCTAGGCGACCAACAGCAGGTAAACAACTATGCCTTCATCGCCGATATGAGCGATGCGACGTGGAATCGTTTTTATGCGGACTGCCTTATCAACATCAAGAACGTAAAAGAAAAGTCCACAGAGTTAGGTGCACTGCACTATCGCGGCGCAGCCAAAATCATGGAAGCCATCATTTTGGGCTATTCCGTGGATTTGTGGAACGATATTCCCTACACCGAGGCACTCGACTTGGCGAATGTAGCCCAGCCCCGCTTCGACGACGCAGCCAGTATATATGCCACCGTGCAGCGCCTGCTCGACGAGGGCATTGCCGACCTCAACGCGGAAAGCAGCACAAGCCCCGGCCGCAACGACTTCGTCTATCAAGCCGCCAACGAAGTAGCTTGGAGAAGTAGCTCGCGCCCCAAGTGGATTCAACTTGCTAACGGCATGAAAGCCCGCTACCACAACCACCTCAGCAAGGTGGACCCAACTGGCTCGGCCAGCGCAGCCCTTGCCGCGATTGATGCCGGCACGTTCGCCTCCAATGCCGACGAGCCTAAGCCAGTCTTTGGTTCGGAGTTTGCCGGCCCGTGGTTTCCGTTTTTTAACACAACGTTTGGGGAAAATAATGTGGGCATCAGCCAACGCTTCATCGACCTACTGA
>CAYUJH010000050.1:0-10001 GCA_964444995.1 uncultured Roseobacteraceae bacterium
GGCGGCATGGGAAGCAATGGCCTCACCTCGGCCCGCCACGACGTGTTTGCCAAGCTGCTCGCCCAGAAATACCCAGAAAGTTTCGACCCCGCCGTACCAGCCGACTTGGTCTATAGCGGCAAATACGCCCTGACCGACACGCTCGAAGGGCTACAGGTAGATATGGGCAAGTTGGTTCTGTCTCCTACACGTACCTATGCGCCTGTCCTCCTACCCATTTTGCGCGAATTGCGCCACAAAATCCACGGCATGGTACACTGTTCGGGCGGGGCGCAAACCAAAGTCTTGCACTTCCTCGCCGACGGGCTGCGCGTAGTCAAAGACAATCTGTTCGACTGCCCGCCCCTCTTCCGCGTCATTCAAGCAGAAAGCCAAACGGCATGGGAAGAGATGTACAAGGTGTTTAACATGGGGCACCGGATGGAACTCTACACCGACGCAGAAAGTGCCGCCCGCATCGTTACCCTCTCGGAAGAAAAAGGCGTACCTGCCAAAATCATCGGCCGCGTAGAGGCGAGCACACAAAAATCTGTGCGTATTGAAAGTGAGTTTGGGAAGTTTGCGTATGTGTAGCGTGAGTGTGTAGAAGGTGGGTTAAAGATGCTCATCAACTGTCCCAAGCAATATCTTGCTGTAAAAAAATCCCCAAGAACAAACAGCTCTTGGGGATTTTTTTGGGGCTTTAGCTAGGGTGTTTTCTTTGTCGGTTTGCGCGCTGGTCGGTCGCGTGGGGGGTGTACCATAAGTACAGTTTCCACCGTAGTGCCGTTTGCCGAAATGCGCACCGTATAGCGGCCCGGATGCAAATAATGCTCCCCGTTATCGGCTTTGCGGACTTTGCCTTCGTTGTAGGGTTTGTCCTGTGCCGCCAATTCGGCTTCGTACGCTGTGCGTTGTTCTTCGGCTACGGTCAGGGCGTAAGATAGATATTGCAGCCCTTTTTTGCCTTCTGCTTTTTCGGAGAAAATGCGCAGCCCTTTATCGGTGAGCACTTCTAGGGTAACTTCCCCTGCCGAGGCAAGTAATACGGGCAGAGCGACTTTCGGCGTGTTAGGCGTGCCCCATTGGCTATAGGCCGCACCCCAGCGTTCGTTGTAGCGCGTGGGGGAAAGGTCAAACACGTGCAGAGGCTTGGCGAGCAGTTCGGTAGTGAGTTGCTGAATGTGCGCCACATTGGCCACCAAAAACGAGCGGCCGTGCGTGCCTAACACCAACTCTTTTTCGCGCAGATGAACAACGAGGTCGTGCACCGCTACGGCTGGCAGCCCGTGGGCAAAGGGCATAAACGTCTTGCCTCGGTCGAGGGACACGTACGCACCGTGGTCAGTTCCTACGTACAAAACTTGCTCATTTTCAGGGTCTTCCTTCACCACATTGATAGGCTCGTGGGGCAAAGTCGTGCCAAGGCGCGTCCAAGTTTTCCCGTAGTCCTCCGAGACGTAGAGCAGTGCCTCGAAGTTATCGGTGCGGTAGCCGTTGAGCGCGATATAGACCCTGCCTTCTTGGAATGCCGAAGCACTTACGCGGCTCACCCAGTGCGCGGCAGGGTCTTCGTATATTTTGGTCCAGGTGTAGCCACCATCTTGCGAGCGGTGCACCAAGCCATCGTCCGAACCTACATACAGCAAACCAAACTTGCGTGGCGACTCGTGGATAGTGGTCAACGTGCCGTAAGGAACATTGCCCGTTTTGCTACCGCGCGTCAGGTCATCGGAAAGTGTCTCAAAGTCATCGCCGCGATTGAGCGAGCGATGGAAACGGTGCGAACCCATATAGAGCACATCTTGGTTGTGGCGCGAAAGATAAATCGGCGTTTGCCAATTAAAGCGCAGTGGGCGTTCGCCGAGCTGGTGTTTGGGGGTAATGTAAGCACGCTCGCCAGTATTTTTGTTGACTCGGAAATAATTTCCGAACTGATAGCCGGTATAGACCAAGGCATTTTCGCGGGTATCAATCTCGACCTGCATCCCGTCGCCGCCCATCAATCCTTTGTACGGATACTGCCCGGTAGCCTGCCAGCGCGTGCTGCTTTGGTAGGTACTTGGGCCGTACCACACGCCGTTATCTTGCAGCCCTCCGTAGATGTTGTAGGGCGTAGCCATATCCACGTTGACGGTATAAAATTGCCCCACAGGCACGGAGTTCGATTTTAGCCACGTCTTGCCGGCATCGTAGGTGATATTCACCCCGCCATCGTTGCCCAACACAAGGTGGTTCGGGTCTTTGGGATTAATCCAGAGCGCGTGATGGTCGGCGTGAACGTTCTCGTCGTCGAGCGATTTCCACGTTTTTCCCCCATCTTCCGAAGCAATTACCGGCACGCCGAGAGCATACAAACGGTCCGGATTTGTAGGATCCACGCGCACATTGCCAAAGTAGTAGCCATACGAATAGACGAGGTCATCCACATAGCCCTCATGTGTTTTTTTCCAAGTCGTGCCGCCATCGTCGGAGCGGTAAAACTCCGCACCTTTCACGGGCGTATCGAAGAGCAAACTGTTCGCATCATCGAGGTAGTACGCAAGTGCTTCGGGACCTACTGCGCCCGTTTCTATTTGCTTCCGAATGTCGGTCGCGTTGTACTGCTGCGGGAAGTTATTGGCATCGAGGTACTGATGAATTTGCGCATCGGTGAGGGCAAGAAAAGCCTCTTTGCTCATGCTGCGCAGTTGTTCTTTGGTAAGAGCCGGTGCGTCGTTGGTCTTGTCGGCCTCGCTTTTTTCGCGGCGGTCTTGGTTATCGAGAAAGGCGTAGAGCGTTTGCGGATTTGAAGCGGCAATCGCCAAGCCAATGCGCCCCACGCCGTCGGTAGTGGGGAAACCAGCCCCTTCTTTGGTGAGCAGTGCCCACGTTTCGCCGCCATCGGTGCTTTTATAAATGCCCGACCCTTTGCCATTGCCCACAAAATCCCATGCGTAGCGAATGCGTTCCCATGCCGCCGCATATAAGATGTTGGGGTCTGAGGGATCTATCGCCAAATCTACCACGCCGGTACGTGGGTTTACAAACAGCGTTTTGTTCCATGTTTTGCCGCCATCGGTCGTTTTATACACGCCGCGCTCCTCGTTTTCCGAGTACAGATGCCCCAAGGCTGCTACCCACGCCACGTCCGGGTTTTCAGGATGTAACACGATACGCCCAATATGATGCGTTTCGGCAAGACCTGCGTGCGCCCAGGTCTTACCGCCGTCGGCACTTTTGTAGATACCCGCACCCGCGTACGACGAGCGGCTCGAATTGTTTTCGCCCGAACCCAGCCAAAGGGTTTCCGTGCGCCAATCCACGGCAATATCGCCAATCGTCATTACGGCTTCCTCTTGGAAGAGCGGCGTAAAGGTCGCCCCGTTGCTTTCCGTGTACCAAAGACCGCCAGAGGCAAAGGCAACGTAAAAAGAGGCCGGTCGGTCAGGGTTCACCGCCAAGTCCACCACGCGGCCGCTCATTACCGAAGGGCCTACGGAGCGAAAAGGCACGTGCGCTACCAGCGAATGTTCGAGCAAGGTCTTGCGCTGCTGATAGCCGTCGAGGCGTTGGTTGGCGGGGGTAAAGGCACTCGTAGAGACAGACGGAGCACTTTTTCCACGTTTTTGAGCATACACAGGTGCAACCGCTACGGCACACATCACCCAAAAAATAAATCGAAATACGTGTGTTTGTTTCATGTAGTAGAATAAAATAAGGTGAAGGAAAGAAAAGGGAAGTTCTGCAACAAAACCAAGTTTTCAAAATTCGAAGGAAGATTTCATACTTTTGTGCCTATGAAAGAGAAGATTTTACCCGTTGGCCTTGTGCAGCAACGTTGCACGGCAAACCGTCTGGAAAACATCGAAAAAAGCATGGAAGGCGTACGCGCATGTGCCCAACAGGGCGCAAAATTGGTCGTCTTGCAGGAGCTACACACCTCGCTCTACTTTTGCCAAGTAGAAGACCCCGCGTACTGCGACCTTGCCCTACCCATTCCCGGCCCAGATACAGAGGCTTTTGGCGCATTGGCGAAAGAGCTTGGCGTCGTGTTGGTTACTTCGCTTTTTGAGCGACGCGCCCCCGGCCTTTACCATAACACCGCCGTAGTCTTTGAAACCGACGGACGCATAGCGGGTAAGTTCCGAAAAATGCACATCCCCGACGACCCTGCCTACTACGAAAAGTTTTATTTCACCCCCGGCGACTTAGGGTTTGAGCCGATACACACCTCCGTAGGCAAATTGGGTGTGCTTGTCTGTTGGGACCAATGGTATCCCGAAGGGGCGCGCCTGATGGCGTTGCGCGGGGCAGACATACTGATATACCCCACGGCAATAGGCTGGGATAGCGAAGCCCCACCCGACGAGCAACTGCGCCAACGCGAAGCATGGATAACGATTCAGCGGTCGCACGCCGTGGCCAATGGCTTGCCAGTAGTGAGCGTAAACCGCGTAGGCTACGAGGCAGACCCCTCTGGGCATACCGCAGGCATTCCCTTTTGGGGGAGCAGTTTCGTTTGCGGGCCGCAAGGCGAAATGCTCCTCGAAGCACCGCAAGACATCGAATTTGTAGGGGTGTTCCCTGTAAGCCTTAGCCGCTCGGAAGAGGTGCGCCGCATGTGGCCCTTTCTCCGCGACCGGCGCATCGAGCAGTACCAAGGGCTTACGCAGCGTTATTTAGACTGAGCGCCCTGCCCGTCGGCCTGCGCAAGGGCATCGAGAATGAAGCGTTTGCCCCACTCCTGCTTTTCTTGCTCGCTCCAAAGGTCGGGGAAGAAGATGCGTTTCTGAAAGCGCGGGGGCAGATACTTTTGCCAGTTTGTGCCCCCAGTGGCCGAAATAGCTTCGGGGTCGCGCTGTAAGTAGCGCACCGCCGACTTGAAGTGCGCCAAGGGCCATTGCACGTTTACCAGCTGGTCGAACGTGCGCATCACTTCGGCAACCCGGGAAGCTTCCGGCGTATCGGCGATGTGCCGGAGGTACGTACGCCATAGGTTTTTGCGGTGCATTTTTTCGGCGAGGCGCGTGAGCTTTTTCTTGTATTTCTGTTCGAACATACGCAACGTAAGCGTTTTGTTGCCCGTTGCCAACTCTACTGCGCCCTCCTTCCAATAAATGTGCTCCATCAGTTCGCCTACGGGCAGCTGAGTGGTTTGTGGGGCATCGCGTTTTTCTGCTACAAGCAAATGCGCAATAGGCGCGGCATGAAACTCTATCATCCGGTACTGCACCGACTGAAAACCACTCGAAGGCAACAGCGACATGCGAAATTTCAAAAACTGTTCTTTTTCCATCCCCTCTACCATAATTTCAAACGAACTAACCAAGTGCGCAAAGTATTTATTGCAACGCGTTAGTCGCTGAATAAAAAAATCGGGAGTGGGTGCTTTTTGTGTGAGCTGTTTTAACTCATTAAGTACCATTTTGAAGTATAACTCCGTGATTTGGTGGTACATAATGAAAATAGATTCATCGGGAAAGTCTGTTTTCGGATTTTGCAGACTCAACAGCGTATCGAGGTGAATGTAGTCCCAATAGGTAAGATAATTGGCATATAAAAGTCCATCGAGGTACGAAGACATATCCTGACCCATAGCCTCATATTTTTCTTGTAGCTTTTCGAGCTGCTCGTGTAGCTTGGGATTTTGTGTGGGCGCATCCATGTATGCATAGATTAAGGTAATACATAAAAAAATGAGCACGATGCACGTAACAACTCTGCTATACTGCACAGGCCGTAAGACGCACGCGCTAAGTTGGTAAAAAGTTTTGCTAACGTATTAACTTTTTGCTGAAAAAGTTTTCTAAGTCCCCTACTTTTAGGTAGTTTGCTGCGATTTTCTTATTGCCGTCAAGCACGTACAAAGAGGGAGTGGTAACAATGTGGTAGTCTTGCATCAGTTGCGACACCGTTTCGCCGGGCATTACATTCACCCAATCGAGTAGCTTTTCCTTGATGTACGACTCCCATTTCGTGGCATCTTCGCCAATATTCACAGCTACTACATTTACGCCTTTGCTTTTCCAACGGTCGTACAGCTCTTTCAAAATGGGCGTTTGCTGCCGGCAATAGCTACAGTCGGGGTCGTAAAAATAAAGGACGATATACTTTCCACTCACGCGGTTCAAATCGAGCAGTTCGTTGTACAGTGTTTTACCTACTATTGGGGGTGCTGCGTAGCCGTTTCGGTTTTTGGGCGCGTTGGTCGTGGTCTTTGCATTGAGCACAAAGCGCAGCTTGTCGTCCATCCAATCGGCTTTGCCCGCGAGGTAGTAGTTATTGACAAGGTAGTCAAACACGATATTGGCCCAGGGGGCGCGCATCGTTTCGTATTTGCCAGCTAGGGCAGTAAGCGTATAGCGGTAAAAGGGGCGCGAAGCACGCGACTTTTCGAGCAGTACTTTGCAGCTCGCAATCGCCGAGTCGGGATGAAGGGCCGTAAGTTGGTCAAGGTATTCGTTGAGCCGCGCATGGTACACGGGGGTCATTAGTAAGTTAGAGGACTGATAATCAATGTTATCAAAAAAATGTGCGAGCAGAAATCCTTGCTGATAGCCCGCTTTTACTTGTCCATATTCATCTTTGGGCGCATTCTTGGGGAACGGCGGGCGAGTCATCATCGCGACGAGTTTGCTCAAAAACGTGCCCTCGTACGTTCGGATAAGTGCCGACTGAAAATCGTTGATAGCTACGTTGAGTTGTTCCATTTGGTCGCGCACCCGCTGCACTTCGGCTGGGTCTTTCCTAGCTGCTTCGAGTTTAGCTGCTAAGTCATTGTAAATCATTTGGTTCTGTGTAATTTCTCGCTGTAAAGCATTAAACCCCTTGCACTGCGGCGAGTCCCACACCTCCATACTGTTGATAAAGTCTGGTGCGGTTACGGAGATGCTAAACGTTTGGTCGGCGACGAGGATTTCAAAGCCCCCTCGGCTTGTAGCAATGAAGTAGAGGCCTTCTGCGAGGTTTTCAGCCCCTTCAAAAACAGCCTTACCCCCGGAAAGGCGCACCGTATCTACATACGACTGCACGCGACCGTAATAAAAGCCCAGATAGATGTCTTCGTCGGCAACACCTTGAATACCAACCTGAATGCGATGTTGACCGAAAGCGATAGTAGCAAAAAAAATAACGGAGAAAAAGGATATACAAAGTCGTTTCATAGGGGAAGGCTTGTTAGCTATTGCGTATGCAAATTCACCTACAATAAACGATTTTTATGGGGAGGTGTGCAAAAGATTGCAGCCAATTTTCCATTTTTTATGAAATAGAAACGCACGCAAGGCTGCATAAAGAGCGCCCTCCCTATTTTAAGAGTACTGTTTTCAAACTAGCCACTAAGTAGCTGAATACAAAGCGTTTAAGTCTTGTACCTCTTGCTCCTTATCGCTATACTTTGTTATGCCTTTATGCTCCTTTTGGTTTCTTCGAGTTTATTCAAACTTTTGGTTTTGCCAAATAACTCTTCCGACTTTCGGTTGTAGGCCTCTGCGGCAGCTTCTGCGGTTTCGTATAGCCCTAAGTCGAAACGTTCGCTATCGGTATAGAGCACTGCACGAAAGGTGTTTTTACTTACCTGCACCACACCTCGGTAGCCCGTTTTGTTGTTGTGCCGTTTCTGATTTCGTCGTAACTCCGACATCGTCGCCCATTCTAAATTTTTCACGCGGCAGTCGAGCGGGTTTCCGTTCTTAATGCGCACAAACAATCGCTTTTCCGCAGCTGGCTTTTCTACATACTTTTCGGCAATTAGCTTGTGCAAATAAATAGTTAAATTTTTATACCCCCCGCCTTTTATGGGGTAATTCCGTTGGAAAAACACGTAACCGCTCGAATGCAAGCGCAGGTTATCCAAAAATTCGATGGCTTGGTAATAGTCGTTTTTTTCTATGAACTCGTAGGCATCGTCCGAAATAAGTACGTGCTCGTCTGCATTTTTTAACTTCACCTTGTAAAGCATGGCTTAATTTTTTGTTTAGTATGAAATTTATACACTTTTTAGTGTACTCAGTATATAAAAAAATACACACCTTGTACGTTATCGCTTTCTGAAACATCCCTCCAGAATTTGCTAGGAGGTTTTTTTTAAGTATTGAAAATCAAAAGAGTAGAGAGTTCCAAGCAGTAATGTCCTGCACAAGCAGGTACATACATTTGGATACGTTAGGTTTTGTGAAAAAGAGATATCCGACAAAAATTAGCCTAATAGGCACACCATAAAAAAAGGCGGCATTGTGATAAAAAAGTGAGTAACGCGTGATAGATACAGAGTGGTGCGTGCCAACAGCTAAAAACCATGCAGGGACTCACATACTCGGTTGTGCGAAATAAAAGTTTTTTTTGGAAAAAATGTACTTTTTCGCTAAATCTTTAGTGAAACAGTGAACTTTTTGCCCACTCTTTCCAAACTTTCTAGTACCGAGGGCAGCAGCGGAATGCCTTCTTTGCTCCGTTGGGCATGAATAAGGCGCTCAGGGTCTCCCGGAATACGCACTGGTTGCGCTGGGTCAATCGGCTTGGCACTGCGAAATCTTCGTATCCACTGGTCCATGTGCGTTTTAAAGGCTTCTTTCGGCCGAAAGGCATCTACGCGCATAGCTCCGAAGAAATGCCCCAAGCCCTGCCCTACGGGGTCTTCAGGGAGAGGCAGGAAGCTCACAAACGGAGGTGCCCACGGCCCATAGTTTGCTCCCGATAGCACTGCCGAAAAAATATCGACCGTTGCGCCAAGGCAATATCCCTTGTGGCTTCCGTGCGTGTAATCGCCGCCAAGGGGCAGTAAGGCTCCTCCTTGCTTGAGCTCGTCGGGGTTGGTAGAAACCTCCCCGTTTTGGTCTTGTATCCAACCTTCGGGCGCAGGGCTTCCTTTGCGCTGCAAGATTTCGAGTTTGCCATTAGCGGCCGTAGTGGTGGCAAAATCGGCAACAAAAGCAGGTTCTTCACCCGCCGGAATACTCACGGCAATTGGGTTTGTGCCCAACATACGCTCGTTGGCAAACGTTGGGGCCACAAGGGGCGAAGCATTGGTCATGGCAATTCCTATCATATCGTGCTCGAGCGCCATCATGGCGTGGTAGCCCGCTATGCCAAAATGATTTGAGTTTTGCACAGCTACCCATCCGCTACCACATGTTTCCGCTTTGGCTATCGCACGGCGCATGGCCTCCGGGCCAACCACTAGCCCCAAGCCCGCATCGCCATCGATAGTGAGGGTAGAGGGGCTTTCGTGTATCCCTTTGATGCGAGGGCGCGTATTGACCCGCCCATTTTCCCACAGGCGCACGTAGCCTTCGAGCCGCGCCAGTCCGTGCGAGTCCACCCCGCGCAAATCGGCAGCTAAGAGTACATCGGCAGCTAGTTTTGCATCCGATGCGGAGCAATCCATCGCCAAAAATACGTCTTGGCAGAACGTTCTTAATTTTTCAGCGGCATACATAATACTCGTATTTTTTAGGAAAATATGTCAAGGTGTCCTAGCATTGCGAAGAGACACACACAGTTGGTTAATAGCTCGGATAGAACACAAACCACGCTTATCTTTGTAGCTGCAAATTTACTAACAGAACTGACTTTGGAAAGTAATTATCCGTTCATCAGTATTTTACTGGCCGTTCGCAACGAAGCCGCGCACTTACCTGCCTGTTTAGCAGCGCTAACAGCGCTAGACTACCCCACCCCGCGCCTTGAAATACTCGTGGGCGACGATGCCTCTACCGATGCCTCCGCACAGATTGTACGCCAATGGAGTGCGCACTTCCCCCACATACAGTTGCATCCTATATATAGGTGTGTCTCTTCGCTCACTGGCAAAGCAAACGTGCTGGTGCAGTTGGCCGACTTGGCAAAGGGCGCATACCTACTCACTACCGACGCCGACGTGGTTGTAACCGTTCGCTGGGCAAAAACACTGGTAGCTGCCGCTCAAACAGCCAAGCAGGTGGGGGTCGTGAGCGGCCTAACACTTCCGCGCCCAGACCGCACAGGAGCTGCATGGCAACAGTTGCAGGGAATGGAATGGTTTTCTTTGCTATGGGGAGTTT
>CAYUJH010000051.1:0-5768 GCA_964444995.1 uncultured Roseobacteraceae bacterium
CCAAAACTGGTTTCGCCGGCGGCGATTTTGCGCAAGATGCGGCGCATGATTTTGCCCGAGCGCGTTTTGGGCAGTGCCGATACAATCTGGATTTTATCGGGCTTGGCAATAGGGCCAATGATGTTGTTGACCGTCATTTTGATTTCTTGGATAAGATTTTCTTCCGAGCGGTCGGTCATATCGGCAATCACGAAAGCGTAGATACCCTGCCCTTTGATGTCGTGCGGGTAGCCTACTACGGCCGACTCGACCACTTTGGGGTGCTCGTTGATGGCATTTTCCACCTCGGCCGTGCCCATGCGGTGCCCCGACACGTTGATTACATCGTCCACACGGCCCAAGATACGGTAGTAGCCGTCTTCGTCGCGTTTTACGCCGTCGCCGGTGAAGTACAGCCCCTTGAACGTAGAGAAGTAAGTCAGGCGGCAGCGTTCGTGGTCGCCGTAAGTTGTGCGCAGCATCGAAGGCCATGGGAACTTGATGCACAGGTTGCCCTCTACGCTATTGCCTTTGAGTTCGTTCCCTTCGTTGTCCACAATGATAGGCTGCACGCCGGGCAGGGGCAGGGTCGCGTACGACGGCTTGGTGGGCGTAACCCCTGCAAGTGGCGAAATGAGGATGCCGCCCGTTTCGGTTTGCCACCACGTATCCACAATCGGGCAGCGGCCTTTGCCTATGTGCGAGTGGTACCAGTGCCATGCCTCTTCGTTGATAGGCTCGCCTACGCTACCAAGCACTTTGAGCGAGTCGAGTTTATAGGGCTTCAGCGGCTCGAGTCCGTAGGCTTGCAGGGCGCGAATTGCCGTGGGGGCCGTGTAGAACTGATTGACTTTGTGCTTGTCCACAGCGTGCCAGAATCTGCCGGCATCGGGGAAAGTGGGTACGCCTTCAAACATGAGGGTAGTTGCCCCTGCCAAGAGCGGCCCATAGACAATGTACGAGTGGCCGGTAATCCAGCCTACGTCGGCAGTACACCAATATACATCGCCTTCGGAGTACTGGAACACGTTTTGGAACGTAAAGTGGGTATAAACCATATAGCCTCCGCAGGTATGCACCACGCCCTTGGGCTGTCCCGTAGAGCCGGAGGTATAAAGAATGAAGAGCATGTCTTCCGAGTCCATCACTTCGGCCTTGCACTCGTTGGCCATACCTGCTACGGCTTCGTGCCACCATAGGTCGCAGCCCGGGTGCATGGTAACGGCTTCTTTGGTGTGCTCCAATACAATCACTTTTTCTATACTCGTGGTGCGGGTCAGTGCTTCGTCCACTACTGCCTTCACCGGAATTTTTTTGTTGCCTCGGAAGTTTCCGTCGGAGGTGATGACCAGTTTGGCGGTGCAGTCGTTGATGCGGTCGGCAAGGGCTGTGGCAGAAAAGCCAGCAAACACTACCGAATGCACCGCACCAATGCGCGCACAAGCGAGCATGGCAATTGCCGCCTCGGGCACCATGGGTATATAAATAATTACGCGGTCGCCTTTGCCAACACCTTGCGCTTTAAGTGCATTGCTAAACGCACATACTTTGTGGTACAGCTCGCGGTAGGTAAGGGTAACGAAGGGGTCGTTGGGGTCGTTGGGTTCCCAAATAATGGCAGTTTTGTCGCCTTTGGTGTAGAGGTGGCGGTCGAGGATGTTTTCGGTGATGTTGAGTTTCCCGTTGACGAACCATTCTACCTTCGGCTCTTCAAAATTCCACTCTACTACGGAGTCCCATTTTTTTTGCCAATGGAACGACTCGGCTATGCGCCCCCAAAAGGCTTCGGGTTGTAATACGCTTTTTTGATACTCGTGGAAGTACCCACTAAGTGTTTGGACTTTGATACTCATTTTCTTATGTGTTTGATAGAGATTAAAAAATTTATTGTGTAAGTTCGATTAGCATTTCTTTGATATTTTTTACAAAATTTCGCGTAGAAAAAGGCTTGGTGATGTACAAGTCTGCACCTGCCGCATAGCCCTTTTCGATGTCTATTTCTTTCGATTTTGCCGAAAGAAAAATCACTTTAGGGTCGTTGAACGTTGCTTCTTGTTTTACGCGCTCGCATACTTCGTAGCCGTCCACCTTAGGCATCATGATATCGAGGATAATCAGGTGGGGCTTCTCTTCTTGGGCTATGTGCAGCGCTTCCGCGCCGTCGCGGGCGATATACACGTCGTAGCCGTTTTTCTTGAGCAGAAACTCGAGCGATAAAAGAATGTTAGGTTCGTCATCAACGATTAGTATTTTTTGCGTCTTGTCCATGTTTTTCTTTCGATTTCGTAAAAGATTTTGCTGGTAAAGCTACCGAAAACTTGGTCTCTACATTGGGCACGCTTTCAGCAGTGAGCGTGCCGCCGTGCAATTCCACAATTTTTCGGCTGATAGTAAGACCAAGCCCACTGCCAAGCGGCTTCTTATAATTTTGGTCTTTCGCTTGGTAAAAGCTATTGAAAATAAGCTCTATTTCCTCGGGGGCTATTCCTTTTCCGTTGTTGACCACGTTTACCTTCACGAACCCATCTAAATAATACGTAGAAATGGTTATTCTCCCATTTTCCGGTGCGCAGAACTTAATCGCGTTGGACAGCAGGTTGAGCAATACTTGCTGTATGCGGTCGGGGTCGGCTTTGATACTCGGCAGGCTTTCTTGCAGACTAAGCGTGCAGGTAGCGTGTTTTTCGTGTACAAGTTGCGAGGTAGTGTGCACAGCATCGCGCACCAAGTCGTTGAGCTGCACGTCTTGCAGTTCGAGTTGCTGTTTGCCCGAGTCGAACTTTTCGATGTCGAGCACTTGGTTAATGAGCCGCTCCATGCGCTTCGATTCTTTGATAATGGTTTCGATGAACTGCTCGCGCTCCTCGTCTTCTAGGTCGGGCATGTCCTGCAAAATTTCGGCAAAGGCGCGAATCGAGGTAATCGGGGTGCGCATTTCGTGAGTTACCGTCGAAATAAACTCGTCTTTGAGCTTATCGAGGTTACGGAGTTCTTCGTTGGCGCGGGTAAGTTGCCGTTTGGCTTGTGCCAAGGCTTCGGACTTTTCAAAAAGTTCGAGATTGAAGTTGCGCAACTGCTGCGACTCGCGCAAAATTTCTACCACTTCCTGAAACGAAAACTCGTCTTCTTTGAGCACCGAGGCAAGCAGCAGCCGCGCCGACGATTTACCCACCGCGCCGGCAAGCTGGTTTTCAGTAAAGTTGATTACCCGCAAATCGGAGACAATCGGGGTAATAGGTATCTGCTGTTGCAGCATATAGTCCTGAAGGAGCGTAGCTGCCTTTTCGCGTCCAACAAATCGCCCTAACAGGGTGCGAATGTCAGCCAAACGCGCGTTTCCTTTCCAGACAATCGCATTTTCATATACACCAGAATATTTAAAAATATCTACGAATACCTCTGCTTCGTTGTGTTCTTTTACGCCCTGCTTGGTAAGGAGGGAAATAAATACAAAGGCGAATACATTGAGCATCAAGCTCCAAAACAGGCCGTGCTGTATGTGGTCGAGGTATTGATAGCCAAACAGGGCGTGCGGTTTGAGCAACGCATACCCCCACAGCCCGTCGGTGTGCAAGCTGTGCGGCAGCCATCCTGCTTCGATGAATGTAGGCACCACAAGCGTAAATCCCCATACGGCAAAACCTATCAATAGGCCGGTAAATGCCCCCCAGTAGTTCGCTTGTTTCCAAAACAACCCACCTAAAAGGGCAGGGGCAAACTGCGCAACAGCTACAAACGATACCAAACCGATGGAAAACAACGAGGCTTTTTCATCAAGTATTTTTACGTACAAATAGGCAAGCAACAGGAACAAGATAATGCTACCCCGACGCGCAAAAAGCAGCCACCGGCTAATGTTTCGGCTCAGCGAGACTTCTTTGAACGGACTATACACGAGCAGCGGCATCAGGATACTGTTGCTCATCATGGTGCTTAGCGCAATGGTGGAAACGATAATCATGGAGGTAGCGGCGGAAAACCCACCTAAATACCCCAAAACCGCAAAGCCACGCGCCTCGAATTGCAACGGAATCGCCAGCACATAGTCGCTGGGGCTTACCGCACTTTCGCCAAAGAGCAACTGCCCGCCTAGGGCAATGGGCAGCACAAACAGGTTGATGAGCAGTAAGTAGAGCGGAAAGAGCCAAGCGGCTTGCTCGAGGTATCGCTCGCGCACGTTTTCTTTTACCCCTACCTGAAACTGGCGAGGCAAGAGCACAAAAGCTAACATAGAGGCTATACTAAGCCACGTCCAGTTGGCTACGCCGTTTTCTTTGCTGAGGCTATCGAGCCGCTCGAAAAACGGTTGCGCCTGCGCTTTTTCAAAAATATCGGCGAAGCCGTTAAACAGCCCGTAGGTTACATATATGCCTATCGCCAAAAAGGCAAAAAGTTTGAACAACGACTCGAAGGCAATGACGAAGACCATGCCTTCGTGCCGTGCCGTAGTATCGAGCTTGCGCGTACCAAATACGATGGTGAACACCCCCAAAATAGCTGTTATGAGCAAGGCCGCATCTTGCCACGGCTGCGTATAGGCCTCCGAGGTTGCGCCCGTAAGGATGTGGAAGCTGTGCGAGATGGCTTTGAGCTGAATGGCGATGTAGGGAATAATGCTGATAATGAACAAAAAGGCGACGAAGCCTCCAAAAAAAGGCGTTTTGCCGTAGCGCGAGGCGATAAAGTCGGAAAGGGTCGTGATGCGCTGCACCTTGCATACGCGGATAATTTTGCGCAGCAGAATCAGCCATAAGGGCATGAGCAGCACCGGGCCGAGGTAAATCGTCAGGAAATCGAGTCCGTTCTCGGCGGCGCGTTCTACGCTTCCGTAAAACGTCCATGCCGTACAATACACTGCCAACGAGAGCGCATACACATACGGATTGCTCACCAAACTTTTACCTTTTCGGTTAAAATGCTCTGCCAGCAGCCCCATACCGAAGAGGAGTAGTAAATACGTGAGCGATATGGTGATGATGTGCCAACTTTGCATACATTGGGTGGCTATGCGCCTTAGAGCATAAGATACAAAATTTTCGCATAGGAGCGATAAAAAAGCTGCTGACGTTAGAAACTCTTTAGAAAACTACCCCCTCAGACAGGTGGCTGCGTGTCCTCGTCTTTTGCACGCTTATCTTGCTTTCTGAACCTATACTGGTACCCGAACATCAAGGCAATGAGCAGTAACCACGCGCCAATTAGGTAATAAAATACGGTTCGGAGCGGGCTATCTGCTGCATTGCGCAAGATGGAAACCATGGGGAAATTAAAAAGTAGAAAAAATAAGACGAACAAGGCAACGAGGCATTGCGTCCTTTTCTTGTTAAAAAACATAATGTCTTGTATTGAACGTGCATTAAGAGACCCCTGATTATCCATTTTTTTGTTTTTTACACCTGTATTACTTCCTTACCTGTCCCTCTCCGCCTCGGCAGGAGGCGGAGAAAGACAAGAAAGACTCTATTAATGACCATACGCGGGGCCGCCAGTCTGCGGCTTCTGCGTAGCACCCGGATAGCGAATATCTTCTACCAGCTCTTTGATGTGCGTAGGCGTTGGGGTCGTGAATTTTGAGACAACCAATGCTACCACAAAGTTGACCAACATGGCCACTACGCCAAATCCTTCCGGCGAAATACCAAACCACCAGTCGGCAGCTGTGCCGCCACCAAACATGTCGAATTTGAATTTCATGATATAGAAAATCATGACAAGCAAACCTACTACCATACCGGCTACGGCACCTTCGCGGTTCATGCTTTTCACAAAAATTCCCATAATAATGGCAG
>CAYUJH010000051.1:5778-7469 GCA_964444995.1 uncultured Roseobacteraceae bacterium
CAGGGAAGAACGAAGCCGCCGCCAAGCCAAAGGCAAGTGCTACCACAGCCGCCACAAAGTCTGGCGGGTTGATACCAAAGTAGCCGGCAATCATCACAGCCAAAGCCGCTGAGCCGCGGGCTACCCACAGTTCGTTTTTCTCGCTGATGTCGGGGCGGAACTGCTTTTTCACCAAGTCGTGGGCTACGGAGGTAGAAATTACAAGCAGAAGACCTGCCGCCGTAGAGAGCGCAGCCGCCAATCCGCCGGCAGCTACCAGAGCAATGACCCAGTTAGGAAGTTGGGCAATTTCCGGGTTAGCCAATACCATAATGTCGTTATCTACATACAACTCGTTTGCCGTAGCGGCATTCGGGTTGGTTACCATGCGCTCGCCGTACGGGCCAATTTGGTCGCTAAACACAGGGACTTTTCCTTCCACAGCCGCACCGGGTACGTACTGAATCTTGCCATCGCCGTTTTTATCTGTCCATGCGATAAGTCCCGTAGTTTCCCAGTTTTTAAACCAGCTAGGTAGCGTGTTATACTCTTTGTTGCTCACCGTTTCGATAAGGTTGGTACGGGCAAAAGCTGCAATCGCAGGGGCTGTAGTATAAAGTAGGGCAATCAGCACGAGAGCGTAACCGGCAGAGGTGCGCGCATCGCGTACTTTGGGTACAGTAAAGAAGCGTACAATTACGTGGGGCAGCCCAGCCGTGCCTACCATGAGCGCGGCGGTAATCGCTATTACGTCTATCATGTCCTTCGAACCGTCGGTGTAGGCGGCAAAGCCAAGTTCTTGGTGCAGTCCGTCGAGCTTATCGAGCAGGTATATATCGGTGCCGGCAAGCGTGCTTCCAAAGCCTAACTGCGGGAACACGTGTCCTGTCATTTGGATAGAGATAAAAATAGCGGGTACGCTGTAAGCGAAAATCAGTACGCAATACTGCGCTACTTGTGTGTAGGTAATACCTTTCATGCCGCCGAGTACTGCGTAGAAAAATACGAGCGCCATGCCGATAACTACGCCGAGGTTAATGTCCACCTCAAGGAAACGCGAGAATACTACCCCCACGCCGCGCATTTGCCCCGCCACGTAGGTAAACGAAACAAACAGGGCGCACACTACCGCTACGGTACGCGCCGTATCGGAGTAGTAGCGGTCGCCGATAAAATCGGGCACGGTAAACTTGCCAAATTTGCGCAAATAGGGCGCAAGCAAGAGCGCAAGCAATACGTAGCCTCCTGTCCAGCCCATGAGATAGACCGTGCCGTCGTAGCCCATGAACGAGATAAGACCAGCCATCGAAATAAACGAAGCTGCCGACATCCAGTCCGCAGCCGTCGCCATACCGTTGGCCAACGGATGCACATCGCCACCGGCGACGTAAAAATCTTTTGTAGAAGCGGCACGCGCCCAAATGGCAATGCCGATGTAGAGCGAAAAGGAAAGCCCTACGATGATGTATGTCCAGAGTTGAATGTCCATTGTTTTAAAAAGTTTTGGGTGGATAAAAAAGTGGGAAGCACAAAGAGGGGAGGGTTAATCTTCGCTGACCCCAAACTCACGGTCGAGTTTGTTCATAAGCCACGCATAGATGAAGATAAGAACCACAAAAACATAGATAGAACCCTGATGCGCAAACCAGAAACCGAGTTTGAAGCCTCCAATTTTTATGGCGTTGAGCGGCTCGGCAAGGATTATCCCGAAG
>CAYUJH010000051.1:7479-8687 GCA_964444995.1 uncultured Roseobacteraceae bacterium
ATACGAGCAAACGAACCAGATAGAGAGCAGGACGGTCAGATACGTCAAATTTTTCCGCCAGTAGCCTTGTAGTGTTTTTTTATTTTCCATGGTTGTAAAAGGGGGGTTAAAGAAAAGAAAGATTATAAGAAGACGTGCATTTGCAGACGAAGCTGGCTAAAGGTGTTGTTATCGCCAAAGTCCACGATGCCCGGCTCGCGCACGTCGTTGGTAAGGTGATAATATTCGAGCGTGAACTTGGCATGGTGCCCGTTCAAGAAGTAGTTCAGCCCGAGATGCAAGCCGTTTACAGGCTTATCAAAACCTTGATAATTAGCATGTTGTAGCCCTACATAGGGCATGAAAGAAGTTTTGGGGAATTTGTAGCCCGCATGACCGTAAAACACTGTGCCCGTGCCTGCCCAACGGCTCACATAATTTTCTCCGTAGTTAAAACTCATGAGCGTGGCATACGCGTTGAGGCAATCGTCGCCAGAAAGTGGCATATCGAGGAAGGCATCCACCGCTACGTGCATCACATTTTCGTGCTCGCCTCTTCGGGTGCTGTACGTGCCGTTGGGGTGCGCAAAGAAGCCCGCGCCAAGGTTGAACACCTTTTTTGCACCCAGATACGAACCTACCTTGAAGGGTAACTTGTCCGACTCCGTTTCCCACAAACTGTACTGTGCGTACCCCTCCACAATCGTATTGCCCGTCGGCTGATTGTCTTTCGTTCGGTTGCTGCCGTCGTAGGTAATACCACTATCGGCTACTCCGAAGTCGCGTCCTGCGCCCAAGCTGCGGGCAGGGTTCATGGGGTTGTTTGCCGCAATGCGGTACTCAAATTTGCCGAGCTGCCCTTTGGCATATACCCCAAAATGACGCGCAAATTGGTCGGTAACGCCCAAAGAGTGCCAGTGGACAAACGGGCGGGGGTTATCCATCGCCATAAAGTTTAAGGTAGATTGGTTGGAAAGCCGCGTAAGTCCTTTCCAATAGTGCAAGCCCGTACCTACATATAATGCGTTGTTATTACTTATTCTAAACTCGCCCCAAGCGTCGTGCAAGAAGAAGTGCGAAGCGTCGGAGCCTGCGCTGTTACCCAGCGGACTCATATTGGCTGGGGTAAGGTTGTTGAGGCCTATGTGCGTAAGAATAAGGAAGCGGGACGAGATTTGCGCGTATGCCAAAAAACGCGAGCGGCGGGCGAAGGAAGTAAGCTGTAGTTT
>CAYUJH010000051.1:8697-9970 GCA_964444995.1 uncultured Roseobacteraceae bacterium
AGGTTGCCCGTTTGCAACCACTGCTGATGCCAAAGAAGAAAGCGGACGTACTTCTTGCCACTCTCGTCGAGTTTCATGGTCAGTGGCCGGTACGAGTGGTCTTCTTTGGGCACTCCGGCCGGGAAAGGGTCTTGAGCAAGGGATACACCCCACCCAAGCAAGGCAATGCCTATGAGCACATATTTTTTCATTTTCACAAGAGGTTTTCAGGTAAAAAAAGCAAACGTTAAAAAGTTCAGAAATACACCATAAAAGAGTATTTCCGATAAAAAATTAGTTAGTTATGTGAGTAGGTACCTTTTGCTGTTGATTGACGATACGAATGAAGGAAGTTTTCGGGAAGAGAAAAATTTTTATGTAGTTAATTGGTAATTTTATAGTTTTAACGAAAACGCTCCCA
Organism: uncultured Roseobacteraceae bacterium; assembly: GCA_964444995.1. Classification (GTDB taxonomy): domain Bacteria; phylum Bacteroidota; class Bacteroidia; order Cytophagales; family Flammeovirgaceae; genus CAYUJH01. The sequence goes on from CAYUJH010000051.1 coordinate 9,098, forward strand.
CCGAATGACCATGTATTTATCGCCCAACTCGGTGATAATCATACCTGCATTTTTTAGAAAATCTTTTTTTTGCATCAACTCAATTAACTCACTGTGCTTTAGAACTTTATAGGTTGGTTTGTAGATATTAGGGTCCGGATTTTGCAGCTTGTATCGCTTTACCCAGTTCATCACCGTAACGTGACTCACTCCAAGTATGCGTTCAATCTCGCGGTAGCTGATTCCCTCCAGATACAACTGCAAAGCTTTCACGATATAGTACTGGTCTATTTGCTTGCCGAGCTTATCTACCGTAAAAAAATAGGCGCACTTTTTACACTTAAAACGCTGTTTTTCGCCAATAAAGCCGCTTTTAATCACTTGATGGCTCTGGCAGCGAGGGCATTCTTTTTCCATAGCTAATTAGATATAATAAAATAGCATAGATATATGTATTTAGCAAGATAACCTTTTTTACGACGTTTTGCAACCGATTGAAATCCTTTTTGGTGTGTTTCTTCACTCATCCCGCAAACGAAATGATACAGGATATTCTGACCATGTAAAGCCTTCAAAGTCAAGATACTAAAACCTTTATAAATCCTCAAGCGGCGTGCGGCTGGCGAGGTAACGTAGCTTAATTTCCCCCAACATCAACGCACGTTCTGGCGAGCGCAGCGGCGTACCCCTTAGTATCATTATTACACCGTGAGTGCGCCGGCGATGGTGGCGGTCATCATCGTGGCGAGGGTGGCGGCGAGGAGGGCGCGCATCCCTAGGCGCGAGAGGTCGCCTTGCCGGCTGGGTGCCATGCCGCCGATACCCCCAATTTGTATAGCTATCGAACTGAAATTGGCAAAACCACAGAGCGCGTAGGTGGCTACTATGATAGAT
>CAYUJH010000052.1:0-9927 GCA_964444995.1 uncultured Roseobacteraceae bacterium
GTTTTTTAACTTTTTGATTTTCAGGTGTTACACCAACGGTGGCTTCAAGAAATTTCGCATCCTTGTTGCTACGCCGTGCGTTCGAGGGCTTCTACGCGAGGGTTCATCACCCAAAACCATACGGGAGGGAAGAGCGCCATGAGCATCATGCCCGGATAGCCGGTAGGCATTTGGGGGCTGTGGTCGTGGTGGCGCAGGACTTGGTATTTGCGGTTGGCGAGGTAGTGGTGGTCGGAGTGTCGCGAGAGTTCAAAGAGTAGCAAGCGCCCTACGATGTGGTCGGAGTTCCAAGAGTGGTGCGGTTGCACGCGCTCGTATTGCAGGCTTTCCGTGCTTTTTTTCTGTCGGCTCAGGCCGTAATGTTCGATGTAATTGACCGTTTCGAGTAGCAGGAAGCCAATGACTGCCGCGCCCACGAAGCAGAGCATTACAAAACTACCAAAGAAGGCCCAAAACAGCCCTATTAACCCAAGTTGCCAAAGCTGAAAGACAATCATTTCGTTCTGCAACGATAGGGCAGATACTCCTTTTTTGGCAAGGCGGTCGGCTTCGAGCTGCCAAGCCGAAAGGTACGAGCCTACCACCGAGCGCAGCCAGAAAAAGTATATCCACTCGTTTTTGCGCGAGGAGGCGGGGTCGTGTTCGGTAGCCACGTGGCGGTGGTGGCCTCGGTTGTGTTCAATGAAAAAGTGCATGTAGAGCGACGACAGCAGCAAGGCCTTCGCCAAATTTTGCTCGTAGCGCAGGCTTCTGTGCCCCAGTTCGTGGGCTACGTTGATACCCAGCACACCGCACATTAGCCCCATCGCCAGTACGCGCCCGAAAGTTTCGGTAGTAGAAAGCCCCGTTTCTTGTACGGAAAAGGCAAAAAATACGAGGAAGGCGTATTGTAGGGGTACCATGGCGTAGAGCAGGTAGTCGTAGCGGCGGTCGTGGGCGGCGAGTTGCTCTTCGGCTTCGGCGAGGTTGCCGGGCTGCGGTGGGAAGAGCAGCTCGAGCAGCGGTATAAAACCGAATACGTACAAGAGCGGCAGGAAGGTGAGCCAACCGTGCGAGGTGAAGGCGATGCTCACGCAGAGGGGCAGCGTGAGCACACTTAGGTATTTTAGCCAGTTCGTCTTCATTATCGTATAGCAGTTTTTTTGTGAAGGAAAAGCTGAAAAACAAAAGGCTTGAGCGAACGCAATGCGACGTTTTGTTGAGGTAAACCGCTTAATAGTTTGTAGAGGCAATCAACAAGAACACAAGCACACAGGCGAGCGAAATAGAGGTAATCATTTCGAGCAGCCCGGCGCCTATGTTTTTATCTTCCACAATTTCTTTGTTCAAATTAGATTTGGAAATAACGAGTTTATCGAAGAAAAGGCGCACAACTACCAGTAGCACCAAGATCGCCCCCAAGTTATATACAATAGGTGTCAGGTTTTCTTGCCAGCCCACAAAGTTGCCCGAAACGGCTTCCATCATAATAATGCCAATGGCAATGATGCCGCCGGCGAAACCTAGCCCTGCCGCTGTGTTGTCGGCCTCAATTTCTTTGTGGATAGAGTAGGGGGTGAGCTTATCGTACACAAAGGCAAAAAGAATGAGGGCTAGCTGCCCAATGACGAAAAACGCAAGTGCCGTATGAGGGCCGCCGCCAGTGCCGTGCAACGAGCCGGCCATAATAAGTCCCGTAGCTACATAGGCCGCGCCTTGTACCACGCCCGTACCGGGGTTTTTGTCTTCTACAATTTCTTTGAGCGTAGAGAAGTGGCGCAGCACGAGTTTGTCGTTGATAACGCGGGAAAGGTTGAGCAACAGCAGGCCACCGAGTGCGTAAGCACCTACGTTTAAAAGGTCGATGTGTACCGCACTGGAAGGACCGGAAATTGTCCCAATGAAAAGAGCCGTGAAGCCAATAAAATACCCTCCGGTGCTGAGTGCCATGGCGAAGTTGTCGCGCTCGGTGAGTTCCTTGTCAAGGTTATAAGGAGAAGTAACGCCTTTTAGCCATTTGGCGAATAAGAAGAAAACCATGTAGAGGAACAGCATAGTAAGCAGTCCTACCAATTCGCTTTCGAGAAGTTCGGAAAATTCCATAACAATAGAGGTTACGTGAAAAGATATGAAAAGTAAGCAAAATAGCACGAAATACGCAGTGTTAAAGTACACGGTACTATAAAAAATGTCTGTCAGGCCGAAAGACCTGACAGACGAAGATACACAGAACCGTTATTCGCCGTATATCGCTTCGATATGTTCGGCATATTTCTGGTCAATCACGCGGCGTTTGAGTTTTAACGTAGGGGTTAGCTCTCCGGTATCAATACCCCAAACAACAGGTAGTAACGTAAACTTTTTAATGCGCTCCCACTGCCCGAATCCTTGATTGTAGTAGTCCACTTCTTTCTGGAAAAGTTCGAGGACTTTCGGTTCTTTGATGATAGCGGCAGGGTCGGTAGTAGCAATGCCCTTTTCTTTGAGCCACACGCCGAGCGCGTCGAAGTTGGGAACGATAAGTGCCGACGGGAACTTTCGGCTGTTGCCAATAATGGCAATTTGTTCGATGAACGAACTCTCTTTGAACTTATTTTCCATGAGTTGCGGGGCAATGTATTTGCCGCCAGAGGTCTTGAACATCTCTTTCTTGTGGTCGGTAATACGCAGGTATTTGCCTTCTACAAACTCGCCGATGTCGCCGGTATGGAACCAGCCATCTTTAAGCACCTCGGCGGTGAGGTCGGGCGCTTTGTAGTAGCCCATCATTACGTTGTCGCCTTTGCAGAGAATTTCTCCATCTTCGGCAATTTTGACCTCTACGCCTTTGATAAGTGCGCCCACGCAACCAATGCGGATTTCCTCGTGGGTTGGGATGCTCGCCGTAATTACCGGCGAGGTTTCGGTAAGGCCGTAGCCCTCGCAAATGCGAATACCTGCTGCCCAGAAAATGCGCGCAAGACGAGGCTGCAAGGCCGCTGCCCCGGAGTTAATGGCTTGTATCTCGCCACCGAGTGCCTCGCGCCACTTGCTGAAGATGAGCTTATTGGCGATAGAGAGCTTGAGGTTGTACGCAAAGCCATTGGGCTTGTGGGGTTCGTACTGCTTGGCCAAATCCAACGCCCAGAAAAAGAGCGTGTGCTTGAAGCCAGTGAGTTCTTTGCCTTTTGCCTCAATTTTATCGTAGATTTTTTCGAGCAGGCGTGGCACGGTGTTAAAGATATGCGGTTTGATTTCGCGGATGTTGTCGCCGATAGCCTCCATGTTTTCGGCATAATAGACCGACACGCCAGCGTAGAGGTAGAAATAAATGCCTGTGCGCTCGTAAATGTGGCAAAGGGGGAGGAAACTAATGGCGCGGCTTCTGCCGAGGGTAATGGGCGTGCGTTCGGCAACGCCAATGCTATTGCTCACGATATTTTTGTGGGTGAGCATAACCCCTTTGGGGCGGCCGGTCGTGCCGGAGGTGTAAATAATCGTGAGCAGGTCTTCGGGCTTTACGGCTGCCTTGAGTTCGGCAAGGGGTTCTTTGTCGAGCGCGGCACCTTTTTCTTCAATCTCTTTCCAGTGCTTACACTCCGGCAGCGCTTCGAACGAATAGACGTGTTCAATCGGATTTTCTTTCGTGGCTTCTTTTACCTTGTGCAGCAGGTCTTGTGTTTCTACAAAGACCATCTTCACCCCGGCGTGTTGAAATATATAGGCGTAGTCTTCGACGGTGATTGTCGGGTACATTGGTACGCTGGTAGCACCTAACAACTGCATACCCAAGTCCACAAAGTTCCACTCAGGCCGGTTGCTGGAAATAATAGCAATCTTGTCGCCGGCGGTGATACCCATCGCGTGCAGCCCCATCGCCAGATTCTCCGAAGTAGATATTACTTCGTGGGTGCTGTGATTTTTCCACTGCCCGGCAACCTTTGCATTCAAGCAGTCCGTTTTAGGATACGTATGTTGTTGATAATACAAAATGTCGAATACTCTTTCAATTTTCATAGTTACTGTGGTGTTTAAAAGTGAATTGAAACGCAAGAATGATTATTTTACCCTTCAAGATACTCAACTTTTATTAAACCGCTACTATTTATGCAGTGCATACCTCGTTTTCACTCGAAAAATTTGTTACTTTTTCTGCTAAGCATTGCGTGGAGCCATGCTATGGCGCAGGAACAGCTTCCGCTGTGGGAGCGCGGCACGCTTATCGTGAAGCTAAAGCCGCAACACGACGGCAGGCAGCGAACGCCGCGAAGTGCGGAGGTGAGCGCAACGTTTCGCCAACTGGGCATCCACACGGTGCAAGCCCTTTTCCCCGAAACCAATGTGCGCCGACGCGCCCCCCGCTACCAGCTCGACCACCTCTATCAGGTCTATTTTGCCGATAGCCTGCCCGTAGAAACCTTGCTTGCTCAGTTGCGGCAGCACGAGTGGGTAACGTACGCCGAGCCTTCGTACCTGCACTATCCTATGGGCGACCTACCCAACGATACCTACGTCGCCAATCATTGGGGGCATCGTGTGGCGAAGGTGTTCGAGGCGTGGGAGTTCACGAAAGGCCGCGAAGACGTGGTGGTAGCCGTTGTAGATGCGGGCTACCGCTTGCAGCATCCCGACCTTAGAAATCAGTTCTATTACAATCAGGCAGAACTGAACGGCTTGCCCAACGTGGACGACGACGAGAACGGCTTCATAGACGACATCGCAGGCTATGATTTTGGCGACGGCAATAGCAACGTCGAAGAGCCAAACTTTCAGCACGGGATGCAGGTAGCGGGTATCATCGCTGCAGAGGCAAACAACGGCATAGGCGTATTTGGCGTAGCGCCCGGTGTGAAAATTATGCCCTTAAAGGTAAACCGCAGCGGCGACGGCGCATACGTGAACACCTTCGAGGCGGTGCGCTATGCCGCCGAAAATGGTGCCCGCGTGATTAATATTTCGTGGGGGCGGCAGGGCTTCCCTTCCCGCTACGAGGAAGAAATCGTCGATTATTACACCCATGAAAAAAATGTGGTGTTTGTGGGCGCGGCTGGCAACGAGGCAGGGCACGGCTCGTACTACCCTGCCTCGTACAACAACATGATTTCCGTAGCCCATTCCGACGCGAACGATGCTCGCTTTTGGAACGGGACGCACAACTATTGGGTGGACGTGCTCGCCCCAGGTGTGGGTATCCCGACCACCGAAGGAGGGCAAGGCTATCGCCTGAGCGTTATCGGTTCTTCGTATTCGGCACCGTTTGTGGCGGGCGCAGCGGCCTTGCTCGTTTCCCAGTTTCCCGAACTAACCGCCGAGCAAATCGCACAGCTTATCCGCGTTACGGCCGACGAAGGAATTTACGACGTTTCTGCCAACCAAGCCTACCGCGACCGCCTCGGCAAAGGGCGTTTGAATGTGTTGCGCGCCATGACTGAAAAAGACCAAACGCCCGCAATTCGCCTGACCGATTTTCAACTCCAGACCATCTTAGGAAGCCAGCTTGTCCCCGGCGGGGCAGTGGAACTCACCGGCACGTTCAAAAATCTTTTGGCGCCAACATCTTCACTCGAAATAACGCTTACTTCGCCGTCGCCCCATGTTACCGTTACACAGGGGAAGGCAGCAATTGCTGAAATTAACACCTTACAAACTGCTACCCATGCCGCGCAGCCTTTTACCTTCATACTCGCGCCCGACACGCCCCGCAACCAGCCCATTTGGCTGCGCTTTGCCTACACCGACGGCGCATATACCGACTATCAGTACGTGGAACTTTGGATTCGCCCAGACCCCTTCGTAATCAAACTCAACCGCATTGCGCTCGGCATGGATACCGATGGCCGCATTGGCGTAACCGGTACGCCCGACGACCCCCGCGGCCCAGGATTCTATTTCGATACTGAGGCCAATCCGTTGGGCGCACCCACACGCGCAGGACTCAGCCTGATGAAGTCGTCGGGCTTGGTAATTGCCAGCAGTCCAAGCCGCGTGTCCGATGCCATCTTCAACGAGCAGCCCGACTCGCTCAACAGTCATTTTACGTCCGTGCAAGGCGTTGGGCTAAACGGAATGCGTCTCTACGAGTACGAGGGACAAAATCTGTCGTTCAAAGGAAGTTTTGAAGATGTTTCCCAAAACCCAAACGCCGTAGGGCTGCGCATTACCCAAAAAGTTACCGGCTGGCGCACCAGCGACGCACTCGACTACATTGTTAACGAGTACGAACTAACCAACATCAGTCGGGGCACGCTCGACGAACTGTACGTTACCCTCTTCGCCGACTGGGACCTCCCCACCGATGCCGACGAGCGCGCCGGCTGGGATGCCGCCAATCGCATGGCGTATCTCTACCAAGAAGAGGGGCATTATGTAGGCATAAAAATACTGAATCAGCGACCGGTACACCGCGTATTAGACCTTATCAGTAGCACTGTTCGTACGCAGGGGTTTTCAGCAGCGCAAAAGTACGAAGCCGTATCGCAGGGGGTGGCCAGTACCGAGGGACGAAGCGCCGACCTTGCGCACTTTGTAGGCGCGGACATTGGCCCGTTTTTTAACGGCAGCACGACCACCGTTGCCTTCGTGATGATGTACGCCACGTCGCTCGAAGAACTGCAAGCGATTGCGCAACGGTCGGAAGCGCGTACCGCCGACATTCCGGTCAACGTGGTTACGTCGCTGGCTCTGCCCAGTGCGCCCGCTCCGCGGTGGGACATAGCACCCAACCCCGCTACCGACGCATTGCACATTGTTTGGGGCACAGCCTTGCCCACTGCCACAACCCTGCGCCTATGGAACACGGCAGGGCAGCAGGTAGGGGAGTGGCGCACCGACCAAGGCACTACGCAGACCGCTTTGCCGTTGCCTCCGCTTGCCGCAGGGGTGTATATCTTGCAGTGGGAGCAGCCCAACGGCAGCGCGTTGCGCAAAAAAATAACGATACGATAAGCGAAACGCCCCACCAAGAAAAGGGCAAAAAAGCCGAATCTTGCCGTATATTTACGCCTTTACAAAAAAAACTATGCAAACAACCGACTTTGTTTACGGCGTACAGCCCGCCGCCGAAGCACTCTCTTCGGGAAAGGAAATTGAGCGAATCCTTGTACAAAAAGGCTCGCTGAGCGAAAATCTGCAAGATACCGTGCACGAGGCTACACGGCGCGGCATTCCCGTGGTGCGCGTACCGGTCGAAAAGCTCAACCGCGTTACCAAGAAAAATCATCAGGGCGTTATCGTCTATCTCTCGTCGGTGGCGTATGCCTCGCTCGACCACATCGTGAGCCATGCCTTCGCGCAGGGGCGTATGCCCTTCCTTCTCCTGCTCGACCGCATTACCGACGTGCGCAACTTTGGCGCAATCAGTCGCGCAGCGGAGTGCGCAGGCGTAGATGCCATCGTCGTGCCGGCGAAGGGTGCGGCGCAAATTACCGCCGATGCCATGCGCGCCTCCGCTGGTGCGTTGCAACATATACCCGTGTGCCGCACCAAAAGCCTGCTCCACACCGTGCGTTTTTTGCAAGAGAGCGGCATCCGCGTAGTGGGCTGCACCGAAAAAGCCCGCGAAACGATTTATACCACCGACCTCTCTGCCCCTGTCGCCTTGCTCATGGGCTCGGAAGAGGACGGTATTTCCAACGACTTGCTCACCAAAGCCGATGCGCTCGCCCAAATCCCGATGCAAGGCAAAATCAACTCGCTCAATGTGGCGGTCGCTTGTGGCATCGCCTTGTTCGAAGCGCGGAGGCAGCAGCAAATGCAGTAGTATTGTGTGAATGACTTTATTTCTATTGTGTTATGAACTTAAATTCCACCTCGTACACCTCTGCCGAACAGGTACTCCAAACTGTTTTTGGGTATAAAACCTTTCGGTTGGAACAAAAAAATATTATCGAACGAACGATGGCAGGGCAAGACAGCCTCGTGATTATGCCCACCGGCGGGGGGAAATCGCTCTGTTTTCAAGTACCTGCTTTGCTGAAAGAGGGCGTGGCCTTGGTGATTTCGCCCCTCATCGCGCTGATGAAAGACCAAGTGGAAGCACTGCGCGCCAATGGAGTAGCCGCTGCTGCGCTAAACAGTGCTCTTTCGCAAGAGGAAGAGCGCGAGGTGGCCCATAGCCTTGCCCAAGGGCAGCTCAAACTGCTGTACGTGTCCCCAGAAAAAGCCGTGTCGCCCAACTTCATCCGCTACCTCTCGCAGTTTACCGTCTCGCTGATTGCTATCGACGAAGCGCACTGCGTGTCGGTCTGGGGCAACGACTTCCGCCCCGAATATACGAAACTGCATCACCTCATCAACGCTTTTCCCGATGTGCCTCACCTTGCCCTCACCGCCACGGCCGACAAGGCAACCCAAAACGACATCGCGCAGCAACTCCAACTCCAAAACCCCGAAAAATTCCTTTCGTCGTTCGAGCGCAATAACCTGACAATCCGCGTATTACCCGCCACAAATCGGTACGAGCAAATCAAACGGTTTATCCAAGTGCGCAAAGAGGGTGCGGGGATTGTCTATTGCCTCAGCCGAAAAAATACCGAAACCATAGCAAGCAAACTGAAAGCTGAAGGCTACGCCGCCGCGCACTACCACGCCGGCATGAACGCCGCCGACCGCGACCGTGTGCAAGAAGGGTTTTTAAAAGACGAGCTGCAAATTATCTGCGCCACGATTGCCTTCGGGATGGGCATAGACAAGTCGAACATTCGGTGGGTAATTCACTACAACATGCCCAAAAACTTGGAGAGTTATTACCAAGAAATTGGCCGCGCCGGCCGCGACGGGCTTCCCGCCGACACGCTCATTTTTCAGGGCTTTGGCGACTACCAAATCCTGCGCTCGTTTGTTACCGAAAGCACCGCCGGCGATACGTTCAAAGAGGTGCAACTTGCCAAGCTCGACCGCATGTTGGACTTTTTGCAGGCGACGTCGTGCCGTACAAACCTAATTCTCAATTATTTTGGTGAGTTTAAAGAACAAGGCTGTGGCCGCTGCGACGTGTGCCAGAATCCGCCGAGCCGCTTCGACGGCACCGTGTTGGCACAAAAGGCACTCTCCGCGCTCAAGCGGCTCAACGAAGAAGTTACCCTTTCCATGCTGATAGACGTGCTGCGCGGCTCGAACAAAAGCGAATTGCTCGAAAAGGGCTATCATCAGATTAAAACCTACGGCGCAGGCAAAGACGTGGGGCACGTGGAATGGATACAGTACATCACACAGCTCATCAATCAAGGCATTATCGAGGTGGACTATGTGAACCATCATTGGCTTACCGTAACGCCCAAAGGCGAAGAGGTGCTGTTTAAAGGCAAAAAAGTGGCTCTTTCGCGCGCCCTTTCGGCGAAGGAACGCAAGGAAAAAGCCGCAGAGGCTGCGCCCAAGTCGAACACGGCCCTGTTTGAAGAAGCCCTCATGGAGGCCCTGCGCAAAAAACGCGGCGAAGTAGCCAAAGAAGAAAATGTGCCTGCCTACGTAGTATTTAGCGATAAAACCTTGCAAGAAATGGCCAGCCAACGCCCCATCACCCTGCGCGACATGGGCGAAATTACGGGTGTGGGAACGTTTAAACTGGAGCGCTACGGTGAGGATTTTCTTGCCGTCGTCGCCGACTACATCACGCAAAATAGTCAGGGCACAACCGTAAAAGGCAGCACCTATCTGGAAACCAAGCAACTGCTGGCGCAAGGTTTTTCGCCCGAGCAAATCGCCGAAAAACGACAGTTAACCCCTACTACGGTCTATTCGCACATCGCCTATCTGTACCAAAAAGGCGAGCCGCTAGACCTCTATGCCTACATTGACCGCAAAGAGGTAGAAACGATTAAACAGGCGTGGGAACAGCTAGGCAGCCCCGCAGAACTCAAACCGCTCTACGAGCACTTTCAGGGCGAAGTGCCCTACCACAAATTTCGGTTGGCGCTTGCGTTGCTTTCTAAATAATTGGAAAAAATAACGTGCACAAAGTGCTATAAGATT
>CAYUJH010000053.1:0-9899 GCA_964444995.1 uncultured Roseobacteraceae bacterium
CGGCTCGGAGCGGTTTCAGCGTCGCAACGCACTCGATGTGGACCTAAACCGCGATGCTGCCCGTTTGCAGTGCCCCGAATCGCAAATTTTGAAAAACACCCGCGATTCGCTCAACGCCCAATTTGGCTTTAACCTGCACGACCAAAGCCGCTTTTACAGTGCCGGCCCGCGCAAGCCTCTGCCTGCGGCAATCTCGTTCCTAGCGCCGGCGTACAACTATGCCAAAGACATCAACGACGTGCGCAAACGCGCCATGCAACTCATCGGCCTGCTCGACGACGCGCTGCAACACTATGTCCCCAACCAAGTGGCCAAATACAACGATGACTTCGAACCCCGCGCCTTTGGTGATAACATGCAAAAATGGGGGACTAGCACCGTTTTGGTAGAGTCAGGGGGGGATGTAGGCGACACCGAAAAGCAATTTATCCGCAAGCTCAATTACGTCTTGCTGCTACAAGCCTTTCAACATATTGCCGATGGCTCGTACAAAAAAGAAACTACCAAGAAATACGATAAAATTCCCTTCAACGACCGCAGTATGCACAGCCTGATGGTGCGCAACGTGTATTATATGCGCAATGGACAGCGGTTTTTGCTCGACCTCGCCACGGTACACAACGGCGTACACGAAGGCGACCGCAAGGCATACCGTTATCGTGGGCGCATTTCCGAAGTGGGCGACCTTTCGGTGTTCCATGCCTACGAAGAACTCGATGGCAAACAGATGGAAGTTATCCCCGGTAACGTCTATCCTACCGTAGTAGAAAGTGAGGCGGCATTTGCCAACCTCGATTTTGCCGACCTGCTCGGGCAAGGCTATACGGCGGTGTATGTAAAAAATTGGCCAAAAGGCAAGCAATTTACCGATGCGCCCATGAACGTGCGCACACACCTCGACGGTTTGCAGGAGGATATTGCCTTCAGCGGACGCGCCAATTTTGTGTTAAAAGAAGGTGAAAAAATTCGCTATGCCGTAGTGAATGGCTTTCTGTACGACCTATCTAAGCCCCTAAACATCACGTACGAAAATGGCGAAGTATATTAAATTCTTTTTGTACATATCGTTGGGCTGTCTGGCGATATGGCGATTAACAAGTTGCGAGCCTTCGTTGGTGTACGATGTCGTTATTGAAAACGGAATGGTCTATGACGGCAGCGGAGGCGCACCCTATCGTGCCGATGTGGGCATTGTTGGTGAGCGCATCGCAAAGATTGGCGACCTTTCCAAGGCTCAGGCTACGCAACGCATTAATGCGCAGGGCAAGGCCGTAAGCCCGGGTTTTATCAACGTGTTGAGCTGGGGGGCGTTTTCGCTTTGGGAGGATGGCCGCTCGCTCAGCGATTTGAAGCAAGGGGTTACGCTCGAAATCTTTGGCGAAGGCAGCTCGCCCGGGCCCGTATCCCCGACACAACAGGCGGAAAATCCCTTTTACGAGTGGCGCACGCTTGGCGAATTTCTCGAAAAACTCACGCAAAAAGGTGTTTCTTGCAACGTCGCCTCGTTTGTAGGAGCGGCCACGGTACGCCGCTATGTGCTTGGCGATGAAAATAGCACGGCAAAACCCAACGAGCTTCGGCAAATGCAGTTGCTCGTAGAACAAGCGATGAAGGAAGGCGCACTTGGCGTAGGTAGTGCGCTCATTTACCCGCCGGGTTACTTTGCAAATACTGAAGAACTGATTGCGCTCGCACAAGCTGCTGCCAAGTACGATGGGGTCTATATCTCGCACCTGCGCAGCGAGGGCGATGCCTTTGTAGAGGGGCTGGAAGAACTGCTCGAAATTGCGGAAAAAGCCAACATCGCCGCAGAAATTTATCATCTGAAAGCGGCAGGAGAACATAATTGGCACAAACTCGATGTAGCCCTGCAACGCATAGAAGCTGCCCGTGCGCGTGGGCTAGAAATTACCACGAACATGTACACCTACGAGGCGGCCTCTACTGGTTTGGGTGCGTGCTTTCCGCCATGGGTGCAAGAAGGAGGCCGCGATAAGTGGGTGGCGCGGCTGAAAGACCCAGCTATTCGCGCCCGCGTAGCCAAAGAAATGACCGAAATTTCTACCGAATGGGAAAACTTTTTCATGGCTGCCAGCAAGCCCGAAAATATCCTGCTCCTCGGCTTCCAACAAGACTCGTTGCAGCACATGGTCGGGCAAAATTTGGGTGCGGTTGCTCAGGCGCAGGGCCTTCCTGCCGAACAAATGGCGATTGAACTCATTTTGCGCAACCACGGCAACGTAAGTTGTGCCTACGTGTTGATGAGTCCGGACAATGTGCGTCGGCAGCTCAAACTGCCCTACATGAGCTTTGGCTCCGATGCTCGCTCGGTCGCTGCCGAGGGCGAAGTGCTCAAAAGTAGCACCCATCCGCGAACCTATGGAAATTTCGCGCGTTTACTAGGTAAGTACGTGCGCGAAGAGCAGGTCATTCCGCTCGAAGAAGCCATCCATAAACTTTCGCACTTGGCAGCAACCAAATTGCGCATCCAAGAGCGTGGGCTGTTGAAAGAAACGTATTTTGCCGATGTGGTGGTGTTCGACCCCGCGCTTATTGCCGACAAGGCGACCTTTGAAAACCCGCACCAATACGCTGTGGGCGTGGAGCACGTGCTGGTCAATGGGGTACTCGTCCTTGAAAACGGAGAGCACACCGGTAATTTTTCGGGTAAGGTCGTGCGCGGCCCGGGGTACGTACCCCCGCTCCAACCCTAGTGCGTTGCGTTGCAATTTTATACCCCTATCTAAGGTTTAACCTATAAGAAATATACTAAAAACAAAGTAGTTTGGGATATTTTGGTCTTGTAAATCATTCAAAATCAAGAGAATCAAATCCTGCGATACATTGCTAAAATCTTCATTTTTCACTTCATCTTTTGATACCATGAACAAGTTACTTGCCTTTTTTCTCGTCGCACTCCTCGGCGTTGGGTTGCCCGCTAGTGCGCAGTATATCAAAGGCGACCCCATTGCCGACATCGGCAGAAAACTCGAAATCATACGGTATAGCCCCGACGGCACGCTCTTGGCTGGCGTAATCGACGGCAGCACGATAAAAGTATGGATAGCCAACACCGTTACGTACAAGCCAACCCTCGAAACCAGTCATAAAACCATCCACGACATCGTGTTCACCGCCGACAGCAAACATGTAATTTCGGCAGGGAAAGATGGAAAAATCGTGATGTGGAACGTGGAGTTGGGTACGAAAGTGCGCGAATTTTTCGGACACCGCGACGAGGTCTATGCGCTCGATGCCACCTACGATGGGGCATGGCTGGCGAGTGCCTCGAAAGACCGCATGGTAAAACTGTGGGATATTGAAACTGGGCGCGAACTTAATACCTTTTTTACACACAACAGCCCTGTGTACGATGTGGTATTTAGCGACGATAGTAAACTGCTTGCCAGTGCCGGCGACGATAACCGCGTGCATGTGCGCGAACTTCCGTGGGGAAAAGTGCTTGACAACGGAGTAATTGCTCTAGGCGATACGCCCAGCCGGCTTATGTTTGGCGCAGGGAACTACCAACTATTTATGGCCGCCGGAAAGGGTACGATTCAGGTGGTGGATTTGAAAAAAGAGGGCGCACAACAGATAGGTGTACTTGGTGCGGGTGCCGGACAGGGACACACCGCTCGCATCAACGACTTTGCCCTTAGCCCCGACGGTAAATTTTTGGCATCGTCCGACGAGAGTAGTAAGTTTATTGTGTGGGACTTGGTGCGTAATATCAAAATGGATAACAACCAAGTATCGGGCAAGTTGACCTCTATTACCTTCGACCCCAACGGAAAGTGGCTCTGTACCACCGGAAAATCGGAAAATATCTGGGACATTAGCCGCTGGAACATTGTTCCTAGCACGCTATTTCGGAACAGCCTCGACCAAGCACCTCCGCAGATTTTTATTAATTCGCCGAGTATGCGCGGCGATGTGAAAACGATTACCGGCGGGAGTATCACCGTAGAAGGACGCGTGTTCGACGACAACGGACTGCACAGCATCACGCTCAATGGCAATAGACTCGACCTGTCTTCCGATGGGAGCTTTTCAACCAAACTTTCGCTCTCGTTTGGCAGTAACCCAGTGAAAATTCGGGCAACGGACGTAAACAACAACGTCGCGCTTAAAGAATTTACGGTAGTGCGCGAGTCGCAGTCGGAGCACGAACTGGTGTTCGACGTGGTAGAAAGTACCAACTACCTGCTCGTCATTGGCGCTGATAAGTACCAAGCATGGCCGGCACTCTCCAACGCTGTGAGCGATGCCAAAGCCGTTCAGAAACTTCTGCAAGAAAAATATGGCTTTGCCCCCGAACATACCCTGACCCTGTTCGACGAGCAAGTAACGCGCAAAGGTGTGTACGATGTGTTTGCGCAGCTCATCAAACAAGTTCGTCCGCAAGATAACTTGCTTGTGTACTACTCGGGCCACGGTGCCTTCGATGAAAGCCTCGGCGAAGGCTATTGGGTACCCGTAGATGCGCAAAAAGGAGAGTTTGGCGACTATTTCTCGAACCAAGAACTTTTGAAACGCATCGGCACGATAAAATCGAAGCATACCTTTTTGGTGGTGGATGCCTGCTATTCGGGTTCGCTTTTCCTCGATGCAAGTCGTGGCGGCGGCTACCTCGATAAGGTGGGCAATATAAAATCGCGTTGGGGCTTGGCTTCGGGTCGCCTCGAAGAAGTCGCCGACGGCACAGCGGGCAAACGCAGCCCTTTCTGCACGCGCCTGCTCGAATTTCTGGAAAAGAACGAGGCCGAGCGATTCCCTGTCAGCGACCTTGTGCAATATGTTAAAAAACAAGTAGCCAACGATACCAGCCAAGTCCCCGACGGCAACCGCCTGCAAGGAGTGGGCGA
Organism: uncultured Roseobacteraceae bacterium; assembly: GCA_964444995.1. Taxonomy (GTDB): domain Bacteria; phylum Bacteroidota; class Bacteroidia; order Cytophagales; family Flammeovirgaceae; genus CAYUJH01. Next base: position 4,869 of record CAYUJH010000053.1, read on the forward strand.
CGAAGGCGGCGAGTTTATTTTCCAGCTGCAAAAGCCCGAAAACGAATAATAAACCCTTCACATAAACCAAACCCCACGGATTTTGCAAAGCCCGTGGGGTTTTTCTATGTTTGCAACGGCTTTAGGGGTATTCTGAAACAGAATTGAGAGAGTCCCTTTGAACCTGATGCGGTTTATACCGCCGTAGGGAAAAGCAATGCGTGTTGTGTGTAAGAAAACTGCACACGCGCCCTGCACAGAGATACGCCCAAGCCATGCTTTTATAACCCTTTAAACCCTCCTTGTAGCATGGAAAAAACACTTTGGAAACACGTACAGCACGTACGCACTGCCGCTCCCCTCGTACACAATATCACCAATTTCGTAGTGATGAATAACACTGCCAACGCCTTGTTGGCTGTAGGAGCCTCACCGATTATGGCGCACGCGCACAGCGAAGTTGCCGACATGGTTACTATCTGTCAAGCCCTCGTTATCAATATCGGTACGCTCGACGAATACTGGGTGGAAAGCATGAAAAAAGCGGCACAAACGGCGCATACGCTACGCAAGCCGTGGGTGCTCGACCCCGTAGGCGCAGGTGCAACCCCTTACCGCGACCAAACCCTGAGCGAACTGCTCGCCTATCGGCCTACCGCTATTCGCGGCAACGCCTCCGAGATTATGGCGTTAGCCAAAGCAAACACTACGCCCACTAAAGGGGTAGATAGCACCGCCGCCAGCAGCGAGGCGGTGGAGGCTGCTCGCCTGCTCAACCATACCTACGGCGCAGTGGTCTGCATTTCGGGCGAAACGGATATTTTGGTGGCAGGCGAAAAAGAGCTACATCTGCGCAACGGCGATGCGCTGATGACCAAAGTTACCGGCCTTGGCTGCTCGGCGACGGCACTGATAGGCGCGTACCTTGCCGTAGTGCCCGATGCCTTCGAAGCCGTAGCCGCTGCGATGTCGCACTTGGCAATTGCTGGGCAGTTGGCCGCACAGCACGCACAAGGGCCGGGCAGTCTGCAAGTCGCCCTGCTCGATGCACTGCACACCCTTACTGAAGAGGAGTTTTTGCGCACTCTTCAATTTAATTTTATTGCATTATAACATGTTAAAAGAAAGTGTTTTTCCCTACCGTCTTTATTTGGTTATCTCTGAAGCCGACTGCCTTGGGCGCAATGTGCTACACGTTGCCGATCAGGCACTGCGCGGAGGAGTGGATATTATCCAACTTCGCGAAAAACACTGCGATTTCAACGAGTTTCGGCAAAAAGCCCTGCAAATGAAGGAAGTTACCGAACGCTTTGGCGTGCCGTTAATTATCAACGACCGGTGGGAAATAGCACGGGAGGTAGAAGCCTTTGGAGTGCACGTAGGCAACCACGACGCTCCCCCCACGCACGTGCGCAACGGCTGGCCGGCGTGTCGCTGCTTGGGCTATTCGCTAGAGTACCGCGCCCAACTCAGGACGGCTGATACCGATGCCGCTGATTATTTGGGGGTTAGCCCTGTATTCAGTACGCCTACCAAAACCGATACGGTTACAGAATGGGGGTTGGAAGGACTCGCAGAAATTCGGGCGCGTACCGATAAGCCCTTAGTGGCCATCGGGCGCATGAACCTGCAAAACGTGCGCGAGGTGCGTGCCGCTGGTGCCGACTGCATCGCTGTGGTGTCGGCAATTTGCGCGGCTTCTGACCCTCAAAAAGCGGCCTACGCGCTCAAAAACGCATTGCTTGCGTAGCTAGTCGCGCCTCTTTTTTGTATTTTTTTATTGTAAAGACGATTTCGCTATGAACCCTTTATATACCTATCCAGTCGCCCTAACGATTGCCGGTTTCGATGGCAGTGGAGGCGCGGGGATTCAAGCCGACCTGAAAACGTTTTCGGCACTAGGCTGCTTTGGTACTTCGGTGCTAACCGCCTTGCCTGTGCAAAATACGCAGGGCGTGCAAAGTATCTATCCCATTCCGGAAGTGGCTGTTTCCGAGCAAATTCGCGCCATTTTCGACGATATGCCGCCCCTTGCCGTCAAAATTGGCATGGTGCATACTTCCAGCCTTGTCGAAACGATTGTGGAAACCTTGGCAGAGTACCCTAGCGTACCGCTCGTATTCGACCCCGTCATGGTGGCTACGAGCGGGCACCGGCTCATCGAAGAGGCAACCAAACAGACCCTCATCGAATGGCTCTTTCCCCGTGCCGAGGTCATTACGCCCAACCTCGACGAGGCTGCTATCTTGGCCAACATGCCCATCGCCTCCGTTGCCGACATGGAAAAAGCGGGCGAAAAAATCATGGCGCTCGGCTGCCGCTCGGTGTTGCTCAAAGGCGGACATTTACCCCTGCCCGAACTCACGTCGCTTTACTTCGATGGTGCTGGGCACATCCACCGCTTCACCTTCGAGAAGTTCGAGACGCGCAACACGCACGGCTCAGGCTGCACGCTTTCCTCGGCAATTGCCGCCTACTTGGCGCGGGGCTGTGCGCTGCTCGATGCCGTTGCCAAAGGACAACAGTACGTGCACCAAGCCATTCGGCACGGAAAAGATGTGCGCATTGGCAAGGGAAACGGCCCATTAAATCATTTCTTCAACCCCGAAAAACTTATAAAAAATGACATGGACGAAACAGGCTTGGCAGGTAGCCCTGCCAGTATATGAGGCTACCTTGCAGATGCCGTTCTTGGTAGAACTACGCGAGGGTACGCTTCCGCTCGAAAAATTTCAGTTTTACATGGCGCAGGATGCCAGCTATTTGGAGCATTTCGGACGGACGCTTTCCGTGTTAGCCGCCAAACTAACCGATATAGAGCAGGCGCTTGCCTTCATGTGCTTTGCCCAAGAGGCCATCGTAGTGGAAAAGGCGTTGCACGCTTCCTACTTTGCCGATTTTGGCATTGCCGATAAGGGGGCCATAGAACCTGCCTGCCACCACTACATTCATTTCCTGCGTAGCACCGCCGCCCTCGAAGCTGTAGAGGTAGGCGTGGCAGCCGTACTGCCCTGTTTCTGGATGTACGAGCAGGTGGGCAACTACGTGTACGCGCATCAGAACAAGGCTAACAATCCCTACCAAAAATGGATTGACACCTATGCTGGCGAGGAGTTTGCCGCCTCGGTGCGAAAAGCACTCGAAATTGCCGACCACCTCGCCCAACACACTACCGAAACGGTGCGGCAGCAGATGACCGACGCCTTTGCTACGGCGGCGCGTATGGAATACGACTTTTGGGACGCAGCCTATACGCTACGGCGTTGGTAAGCAAGAAGTTCGCAGGAGTATGAGGTCGTGCAGCTTATCGAGTTGCTTGCTTATTTTCGTTGCTACGTATATTGCGCTCCCAATGCCTTACTTAATGTACTAAAAACCAAAATGTTACTTGTGTTTTTGCGTCGAAGGCTTCGGTTCGGCAGATTAGGAAATCTTACAGGTTTTTTTTAGAAAGGTCTATATTGAAATAAAAAAGTGTACTTTTGCCGGCTAATTTTTTTTCACCCTTAAAAACACAGTTTACACGCTAAATGAAAATCTTAAAATTTGGAGGTACTTCGGTGGGAACGCCCGACCGACTCAAACACGTGGCGATGCTTATACAGAAAGAACCCCGCACGATGGTGGTGCTTTCTGCCCTTTCGGGGACAACGAACGCGCTCGTACAGATGAACGAGCAACTCAAAGTGGGGCATGTGCCTGCTTTTGAAGAAACGCATACCACGTTGCGGGCACACTACGCAGCCTATACCGCTGCGCTCTATACCTCCGCAACTGCCAAAAGCAAGGCCGATGCCTTTGTAGATGGCATATTCCAAGAAATTGCCGCACGCGCCCAACAGCCTTTTACCGACAAGATTGCCCGCGAAAACCTTGCGCAGGGAGAAATTCTTTCTACGCATCTCATGCAGTTTTATTTGGAAGAAAGCAAAGTGCCTGCCGTGTTGTTGCCCGCTCTTGCCTTTATGCGCACTAAAAACGGTGAGCCAGATATGGAAGCAACCGCTAGCTTATTAGCCGCCGAAATGCGTCCCCATGCCAATGCGAATATTTTTGTTACGCAAGGCTACATTTGTTTGAACGAAAAAAATGAGGTAGATAATCTGAAACGCGGCGGTAGCGACTACACTGCCTCGTTGCTCGGCGCAGCGATAGCCGCCGAAGAAATCCAGATTTGGACCGATATCGACGGTATGCACAACAACGACCCACGCATTGTAAACCGCACGTTCCCCGTACACGAACTCTCGTTCGACGAGGCGGCCGAACTGGCGTATTTCGGTGCAAAAATCTTGCACCCGTCCAGTGTGCTGCCCGCTCAAAAAGCGAACATTCCCGTGCGCCTTCTCAACACCATGAAGCCCGATGCAAAAGGTACTATCATCACCTCGCAAACGAGCGCCAAACGCATCAAAGCGATTGCCGCCAAAGATGGTATTATTGCCGTAAAAATAAAGTCAAGCAGAATGTTGATGGCATACGGATTTTTGCGCCAGATTTTTGAAGTGTTCGAGCGATTCAACACCTCGATTGATATGATTACTACTTCGGAAGTCGCCGTGTCGCTCACGATTGACGATGATACGCACCTCGACGCTATTACCGCTGCTCTGCGCCACTTTGGGCAGGTAGAGGTAGATAGAAAGCAGTCTATCGTCTGCGTGGTGGGTCAGTTCCTGCAACACGATACGGGCAACATTGTCCGCGTGCTCGAAGCCCTCAGTGATGTGCCCATCCGCATGATTTCCTACGGCGGTAGCAAAAACAACGTCTCGTTGCTCGTAAACGAAGCCGACAAAACGCGCGCGCTCCAACTGCTCAACGATGCCCTTTTTGTAGGCGAAGGTTGACTGACGAATGCTGAAATTTGCTTCACGTAAAACGTTGCCAAGAACCGCTTGGCAACGTTTTTTTTTGTGCAGTATTTTGACCGCAACACCATCCTACCCTTCCACAGCGGGTTAGTTTTGGAAAAGTGAAGCAAAGCTGAGGCGAATTTGCTATTTTTGCTCCGTTACTGACCTATTAACCCCTACGAGCACATGGCTACTG
>CAYUJH010000054.1:0-7434 GCA_964444995.1 uncultured Roseobacteraceae bacterium
TGATGAGTGGACTCGAACCACCGACACACGGATTTTCAGTCCGATGCTCTACCAACTGAGCTACATCACCGAAACGCCTTCTTTGAAAACGTGGTGCAAAAGTACACAGAGAATTTTCAATGCCAAATTTTTTGGGCGCATTTTCTGAAAAAAAATGCCCTTTTTTGCCCCTCAAAGCCTAACTCTTTGACTAGCAAGGGCTTATTTTTAGCACAAAAAAGCTGCTAGGCCCAACGTGTAGCTCAATTCCTCTGCGGGTAAGCTCTTCGGCGGGTTGCTCGCGGGGAGGAACGGGGTGGGGGAGTACGCCTTCGATACGTATGGGCTGCTGTGCCGAAATGCCCGCAGCGGCGAGGTGCTCGCTCCCTATGCGCACGTGGGCAATGTGGGAAATTTGGGTGTGTAGGTTACAGGCTACCAGCCAACAGGTTTGCCCGTGTATGCGCAAAAAACCGACAAGGTGCTCGGCTGCAAACTTATGTGTCTGCGTGTTATAGGGTGTTAGGTCGTGGAATGCCCCCTCGGCAAAGGCGGGCAGGTGCGCCAACTGTCCCACAGCCTCATACACACGGCGAAGGGCGAGCGATTCGAGTTCTGCAGCAGGGTTGGGCAGGCTTTCTAGCCAAGCCTGCACGGTGGGTACGGTGGTGTAGTCGAAAATACTCGTTTTGCCGTCGTTGCTACTAAAGCCGGTGGCGGCGGAGGCGGCTTCGCCAAGTTCTTGCCCAAAGTAGAGCATGTAGGGGCCTCGGTGGGCGAGCGCGGTAAGTAGAAATGCAGGGAGAGCCTGCCGCGCATTGCCCAAAAACTGAGGCGAGGCAAGGCGCACCTCGTCGTGGTTTTCCATGAAGCGCAGCATACGGTGTGCGTAGGGGGCACTTTCGGCGAGGTAGGCAGCTATGGCCGTTGCAGGGCTTTGGTGTAACAAGGTGGCACGCAGGCGGTCGTACAGGCCGGTTTTATCGTACAAATAGTCGAAGCCTGCTGTTAAAAACTGCGCAGTTTTGCGCGGGTCGTACACCTCGGCGATAAAGATAAGGTGCGGAAACTCCGTTTTTATTTCTTGGAACAGCCACTGCCAAAACGAAAGGGGCACCATTTCGGCCATGTCGCACCGGAAACCGTCCACACCTTTTTGCGCCCAAAAACGAACGATTTCCTTCATTTTGTGCCAAAGCGGCGTAGGGGAGAGAGGAGTTTCGGGCGTTTGTCCGACGGCGTAGTGTGTGCCGTAGTTGAGTTTTACGGTTTCGTACCAGTCGTGCAGACTGGGTTGGTGCGTGAAGGCATCGTTGCCCGTAGCTTTCGCTGGGGTTTCTTCAAAAGGCGGGTGTGTGCTGTCGGGCAATTCGAGGGAAAAGGGGGGGAGGTAGTAAAAATCGTTTTCTGGCGAAAAGGCTACCTGCGCGTCGTCGTGTTGGCCGAGTGTGTCTTGTGGGTGCGTAGGCCGGTACGAGCGCGCCACGTGGTTGGGCACAAAGTCGAGGATAACTTTGAGCGAGGCGGCGTGTGTGCGCGCCACGAGGTCGTCAAATTCTGCCATGCGGTTTTGGGGTACTGTGGCAAGGTCGGGGGCTACGTCGTAGTAGTCGCGGATGGCGTAGGGCGAGCCTGCCTTTCCCTTAGTGAGTGCGGGGTGGTCGGCAGGTTTGCCGTAGGCTGCGTAGTCGGTTTGGGTGGCGTGGTCGAGCGCGCCGGTGTACCATACGTGGGTAGTGCCTAGCTTGCGCAGTTCCTGCAACACTGCGGGCGTAATATCGGAAAACGTACCGCAGCCATTTTCTTCTTTGGTGCCGTGGGGGCGCAACTCAGTGCGCGTATTCCCAAAAAGGCGCACAAGCACCTGATAGACAATGTGTTTATCCATAACGAAATATTTTTGAGGGCAAGGTGCAGCGGCTTGAATATCACGTGGCAGCTGCGTTGCTTTCGCCACGTGTTTTGCTGAGCGTAACAGCGGCTTGGCGGCATATTCCGCCAATTGGAGGGTTAAACTTTCGGACCGTACATTCTACGCGTTGCACTTCGGGAAAGTCGGAAAAAATTTGTGTTACGAGGTGTGCCGCCAACGTTTCGAGTAATTTTTGGGGCGTTTGCATTACTTTATGGGCAAGGGCGTACAGCTGCTCGTAGTTTACGGTGTGAGCGAGTTCGTCGGTTGCTAGGGTGGAGGCATTCAGCGGGAGCAGCACGGCAATATCGGCACCGTAGCGGTTGCCTATTTGCCGCTCTGCTTCGTAGTATCCGTGGTAGGCAAAAAACTCCATGCCTTTCAGTTCGATACGTCCCCACAAAATGTCCTCTGCCTCTTTTGTTTGCTCCATGCCTTCTAGTTACATCGTTTCAAATCCTTTTAGTTCGCGGTTGCCTGCTCAAACGCCATCGTGAAAATAGAGTTTTTGGGGAGTTCGCTCTCTTTTTTGGGTGTTTTGGCAGGCTCTGTGGGGCGTGTAGCGGTAGTTTTGGTTGTATAGGTACCTGTGGGTGCAGTTTTCTCCGAGTTTTGGCCTTGTTTGCCGGCGTGCTCTTGCTGCGTTTTCAGGCGGGTATCAATAAAGTCGTAGAGGGGGCCAAACTCGCCGTGCATCGAAACGCGCTGCAACATACTCAATTTGTTGAGGTGAGCCATGGACTGCTTTAGGATGTGCGTCATCTCTTTAAGCAGCGAGGCCGTTTGTTTGTCAATCGCTTTGTAGTTGTTTTCCAAAAGGGTTAGCTCTTGGCGCATGGTAGCGAGCTTTTCCTGATACTTTCGGTCGGCATCGTCGGAGATGCGTCGTGCGCGTATATCGGCTTTTTTTATCATGTCAATCGCTTTAGATTGTGCATGGGCAATGCGTACCCGTACCTCTTCTTTGGAAGTATCCATCATGCGCTTGTTGGCATCGCGCTGGTCTTGTAGGGAGTCGAGCAGAGAGGACTCAATGCTTCGCAATTTGCTTACTTCTGCCTCGGCATAGGCAAGCCGTTGCCGGAGGTCTTGGTTTTCGGTGTGCAGCTGTTCCCATTCTAGGGCAAGCTGCTCGAGGTATTGCGTTACCTCCTTTTTTTTGTACCCTCCAATTAGGGTAGGGGCGAATCGCTTTTTGCGTAACGACTCAGCTAGTTCGTTGGAATTCATACAGATAGGTGATAAAATAGGATTATTTGGTTTGACAGGCAGTTAGCATAGTATGCACATAAATTGTGCTATAACTTGATGAACTTTTGTTTTTCGCTTCCTTCTTTGTAGCGGCTTTTGCATTCGTAATACACTTCTTTGGCGCGGTTTTCATCTTCCCATCCTTCCACAGAGACCTTTTTTTGTTCTAGGTCTTTATAGACTTCAAAAAAGTGCTCGATTTCGCGTTTGAGGTGCACGTTTACTTCGTCGAGGCGGTAAAGTTTGTTCCAGATAGGGTCGGTTACCGGCACACAAAGGACTTTGGAGTCGGGACCTTTCTCGTCGGTCATGTTAAACACCCCGATAGGGCGCACGTTGATAAGGCAGCCGGGGAAAGTAGGTTCCGAGACCAGCACGAGCACGTCGAGCGGGTCGCCGTCGAGGGCGAGCGTTTCAGGGATAAACCCATAGTCGCTTGGGTAGTGCATCGAAGAGAAAATCATGCGGTCGTAACGAATCATTCGTTTTTCGGGGTCGTACTCGTACTTGTTGCGGCTTCCTTTCGGGATTTCGATGAGTACGTCAAAGGTTACGTCGTCGGTTTGTTCGGCCATGTGAATAGGTTTTTTTAAAAGTATGTATAATAAAATAATGCTAGGGAACTATCTTCCTACCGTTTGTACGTTGGGGCTAGGGTAGCTACTTTTCAAAGATACAACTTACTAGGCAACCACGGAACAGAAAATGTACATAAAACCGGAGAAAAGTACGCGTGCCTCGTTGGCCGATACTTCTTTTTGTGTACTTTCGTTGTGCTCGTTGTACCTCGCCGGCTTCATGTAACTTTTTTCGGATGACCCTTTTGCAGAGTATGCGCTTTCCCTTAGGGATTGTGCTCATTTTTTGGTGTATCAAGCTATTGGAATACTTCCTAGGTTTCGACTTGTATCAGCTTGGCATTTATCCGCTGTCGTGGCAGGGGCTTATCGGCATTTTTTTTGCCCCATTCTTACATGGCAATTTTCAGCATTTACTCTCTAATACACCTACATTTTTTGTGTTATGTAGTGGGCTATTTTACTTTTATCCGCGTATTGCCTACCGCGTCATCCTTACGCTGTACGTGCTTACAGGTGCAGGCGTTTGGCTGTTGGCGCGGCCTCATGCGTACCACATCGGTGCGAGCGGGCTTATCTATGGCTTTGCCAGTTTCTTGTTTTTCAGTGGGGTTTTTCGGAAAGATGTTCGCACGCTCTCGCTCTCGCTCATTGTAGCGTTTTTGTACGGAGGCATGTTGTACGGCATATTTCCGCAGCAGCAGGGGGTGTCGTGGGAATCGCACCTTATTGGGGCAGTAGCTGGGGCAAACTTTGCGTTTTATTTCCGCTATGCCAAGCGGAAGCACGAACTGCCCACGCAAGAAGACGACATTTTCTGGGAAACCTTACCCGATGAAACGGAAGGCTATCGCCCTTTAGAGAACCAGTACGTGAAATACACGTTTAAGCCTACAAAAAAGGAATGAATCTTTCCCTTCTTTTTCACTTTTTTTTAGATATTGCTTGTGTAAGCAGCGTCAAATAAGCGTCTTTTATTAAAAATATTCCTCGCGTTGAAGCGTTTGAAAGATACGTGCAGTGTATCAAAACTAGGAAAATCCTTCCGTCAATCTCCGTCAACCTTTAAACTTTTATACCATTGAAGAAGATACTTATACTTTTCGGTCTTTGCGTACCCTTTGTTGCGCTAGGGCAAGGGTGGCAAACACTCTACAGCGAGGGTAGCCAGTTGCTTGCAGACAAGGAATACAAAAAAGCGGCAAGTGTGTTGCAAAAAGCGTTTTACGAAGCAGGACGCGATTTTGGCGAACAACACGAAAACTACCGCAAAACAGCAGGTCTGTTGGCAGAAGCGTATTACGAAGACAAGAATTACCAGAATAGCAGCCAGTTCTACAAAGAGTTTTGCCGCTCGTACGAACTAGATAAGCAAACCGAAACAGAAGGGTACGCCGAAGGCCTCACGATGCTTGGCCGTTCGTACGAGGGGTACAAGCAGCCCAAAAAGGCAGCGGAATACTACGCGCAATCGTTAGAAGTACGCGAAAAAATCAAGAAAAAAGAAACGCAAGGTTTTGTGCTTACCTCCTACTATTTGGGTACTATCTATGCCCGTGCCAAGCGCATGGACCAAGCCAAGGCTTACCTCGACGATGCCTACAACCTTGGAAAGAAAGTGCTCACTGCAAAGTCGGCCGACTATCTGAAAGTTATCGAAGAATATGCTGATTTACATGTAGCGGCCAACAAAAACGAACGCTCTATCGAGCTATACAAAGAAGCATTAGCCAACGCCAAAACCCTCCGCCTGGATGCCTTGCAGCAGCTGCCGCTCCAGAAAAAATTGGCAGAAACCTACCACCGCCAAAAAGACCTTGAAAATATGGTGAAAAGCTACGATACCTTTGTAGATATGATGATTGGGACAAGCATCCCGCCGGCAACCACGTTGGAAGAAATCAATAAAATAGCCGATATGTACCGCAAAGAAGCGCAGCTACCTGCTGTGCATCGTCTTATCGAAAAGAAAATGACCATCCAGAAAGAATTCACTGGCGAGGAGAGTACCGAATATGCCAGCTTGTACATAAAGGGGGCGCACAACCAAATAGCCATGAAAGCGTACGACAAGGCAGAGACGTTGCTTAAAAAAGCAGTAGCGATAGAAGCGAATATCGAAGAGGGCAAAACGGCAAGCTACGCCCATGCCAACGACGAACTAGGCCGGCTTTACGCTCAGATTGACCGAAAAGAGGAGGCAGAAGAACTCTTTAAGCAGGGCATCGCACAACGCAGTGAGCACCTCGGGAAAGAGCACCCGTCTTACTCGGAAGCACTCGATAGCCTTGCCTACTTTTATTTGCGCCAAGACCGCCTCGACGAGGCTGAAAAACTAATCCTCGAAGGACGCGAAATTCGCGCCAAGACACCGGGCAAAACCAAACCCGAATACGGATATTCGCAAGGGTCGTTAGCCGAATTGTACATCCTGCAAGAGAAATATAAGGATGCCGAGCCGTTGCTCGTAGAGCAAGGAAAAATCTTTGCTAACTACTATGGGCAGGTGAGTGCGCCGAGTGCGAAAAGTGCCAAGCGTCTTGCCGATTTTTACTTCATTTCGGGCAATACCAACGAGGCACTCAAGCGATATACGCAGGTACTAATTTTGGTAGAAAACGCGTTGGGCAAAGATAGCCCCGAGTACAAGGACATCCTCGCTAAAATTGCAGAAATAAAAGGTAACGTTGATTAACAAATCGCAAAAAAAGAAAAAAGGTGAAGCGCCTCGGAGGCTTCACCTTTTTTTTATGACTGTCCGGCAGATAAACTACGGAGTCTTTCTGTTGTACCAAACACAAGTGGGTCTGGGATAGTTAGTGCTTGTAAGTTATTGAAAATCAGGCTAATCGAATCCAAAAACTCAGATTAAAGAAAGCTTGGTGCAAATTACTCACGGTTTAAGTCGTTCACCGGGTTTTTGACCGCTGCGCGAATCGTATGATAGCTCACCGTAAAGAGCGTAACGGCCAGAATGATAAGCGCACTGTATAGAAAGGGGGCAACATGTACCGCAATTTTAAACGGAAAACGATTGAGCCATTGGTCTATCATAAAATACGAAAAAGGCCAGGCAATTAACACCGAAATACCTACTAGCGATAAAAACTCACTCGAAAGTAGTACAACCACCGTAAGATTATTGGCACCCAATGCTTTGCGAATTGCAATTTCTTTCTGTTTCTGCTCCACCACAAAAGACGACAGGCCAAACAGCCCCAAACAAGCAATAAGAATGGCGACGAGGGAAAAATGTGCCGAAATGTACCCCAGCTTTAATTCTTGGAGATACAACCTGTTTAGCTGTTTACCCAAAAATACATACTCGAAACTTCGGTTGGGTACTCGTGCGTTCCATACCTGTTCAATATGTTTGAGTGCAGAAAGTTCGTCGGCGCCGTTGGTTATACGGATGGCTATGTACTTAAGAAAAGCATACTGCTGGCGTTCGGAGTTGGCAAGGTCGAGCACGAAGGGCATCACCTCTTCGTGCAGCGACTGAAAATGAAAGTTTTCGACCACGCCCACGACTACCTCTCGGCCACTTGGCGTGCGCAGCTGCTTACCTAATGCTTTTTCGGGCGTGCCCCACTCCATAAACCGCACAAGTTCTTCGTTTACAATCACGGCACGCGTTTCGTCGTCGTACTCGCGCACAAACGAACGCCCCACAATCATCTGCATATCAAACGCTTTTATAAAATCGTGCCCTAC
>CAYUJH010000054.1:7444-9888 GCA_964444995.1 uncultured Roseobacteraceae bacterium
AAAACAGCATCACTTCTTCCCCGTCTTCTTTGGTTACTGAAAAATTGTGGGTTTGATGACCCATGCCCAAAATTTCTTCCATGTGCGTAACCGTTGCAATCGAATAGCTTTGAAGAAGTTCTCGGCGTATAGCGTCGTACTGATAGCGAGCCGTAGTATTGGGCATAGCGATTACTACGATGCGCCCTGCGTCGAAACCGGTGTCGGCGTTCCGCATATATGCCACCTGCTCAAAGTTTACCAAGGTACTGATAAACAAGTAAATCGTAATACTAAACTGAGCAATTACGAGTGCGCTCCTAAATTTTTTATTGCGCAGGCGCGAAATCGAGGTGCCGTTAAGCACTTCGGCCGGAGAGAATTTTGCCAAGTAGTACGAGGGATACAGACTTGCTAAAAAGACGACCAAAAGCCCTACGCCAAACACTGCAACAGCGAGTGCTGTTTTATCTACTTTGTGGAAGGTTAAAGAGCGGTCGGTAATACGTGCCACGTAGGGCAGAAGCAGTTCTACGAGTGCAAGGGCAAAAAAGACTCCAATGACGCTCAGCACAAAAGACTCTACAAAAAACTGCCGCATGAGTTCCATTCGGTCGGCACCAATAGCTTTTCGGATGCCAATTTCGCGTACGCGCATGGTGTAGCGCGCTGTGGACAGGTTGGTAAAGTTGATAGCTGTAAGTAGCAGCATCAGCGCCGCGATAATGGCAAACATATAGACGTGGCGAATATCGCCGTTGGCACTCAGTTCGTAGTCGAGTTGCGATTTGAGGTGAATATCGGCAAGAGGCTGCAAATAAATTTCTACATAGCGCGAAAGCGATGGGGGAAAGTTATCGGCAATGATGCGTGCAATAGTAGCGTGAATTGTGTTAGAAGGTGTTTTTTCGCTCAGTACGACGTAGGTCCAACACGGATTCCAAACCCACGAACTATAATGCAGCGGATTGATAAAAGGCTTCACAAGTGCGAGCGGAGCAAGAAAGTCGAATTCTAAGTGCGTAGCGTAGCGGGGTTCTTCGAGCACGCCCGTAACAGTAAGCGCTAGGTTGTCCTCGTAGAGTATCTCGCGCCCGATGGGGTTTTCATCGCCAAAATATTTTTCGGCGGCTCTATGCGACAACACTACGCTGTTAGGGTATTGCATAGCAGTAGCGCGGTTGCCCAACGCAAAAGGGTAGTCGAACACCTCGAAGAAAGTGGGGTCGGCAAAGTAGAAACGGCTTTCGTTGTGGCGTTGGGCTTCGTAGGAAACAGAGTGCGTGTTGAGTTGAAAGTTGAACAGGCGCACCACACTTTCTATCTGCTCGGGGTATGCACGCTGCAATTCGGGACCAAAGGCAAAGGGCAAACTAGCCGATTCTTCCCCTACACCATTTTGCTGAATTTTTTCCACCAATCGGTATGTACGATGCGCCTTTGCATGGAAAGCGTCGAAGCTAAGTTCGTAGCGAATGATAAGAAACAGCAAGGTAAAAAACGCAATACCTATCCCCAAGCCAACTACATTAATAATGGAATAGACCCAATGTTTGTATAAATTACGGAATGCGATAAAGAAGTAGTTTTTCAGCATGTAGGTAAGCGTTTTGGAGATAAGCTACTTCAGTTTCGGGGTACTTGCGCGATGTTGTCGCTGACGATTTGCCCATCGAATAAGTTGATGATGCGGTTGCTGTAGTCGGCTGCTGTGGGGGAGTGAGTAACAATGATAATTGTTGTGCCGGCCTCGTTGAGTTGGGTAAGCAATTCCATAACTTCTTGCCCCCGCACCGAGTCGAGATTGCCAGTTGGTTCATCGGCCAAGATGAGGCGAGGGCGCGTAACCACGGCACGTGCTACTGCTACGCGCTGCTGCTGTCCGCCGGAAATTTGTTGGGGGAAATAATTCCGTTTGTGTGCAATTTGCAAACGCTCCATGACATTTTCGACCATTGCCCGCCGCTTTGTGGCTGAAACTCGCTGATACACAAGGGGGAGCTCAATGTTTTCGAAAATAGTAAGGTCGTCAATCAAATTAAAATTCTGAAATACGAACCCTATTTTTTCGCGCCGCAGTTGGGCTTTTCGCTTCGAAGAGGCCGTGCTGACCTCTTCGCCCATAAAATAAAGTTGCCCTTCGCTGGGCTGGTCGAGCAGCCCGATGAGATTGAGTAAGGTGGACTTTCCGCAGCCCGAAGGGCCCATAATACCCACAAAGTCGCCGTCTTCGATTCGAAGATTGATGTTATGTAGCGCAACGGTATCTATCCCGAACGCGTTATAGGTTTTCCCGATATTAACGGCGTGAATGAGCATACGAATTAAAGGGGGGTGTTAGGTTTCTCGCGGCAAGAAGATAGCTTACAATAATTATCAACTAAAATGCCGAAGTACGTAAAAAATTAACTTTCAGGTGGATAGCTATCGCACTTTATGCGAAAGCATGTGCTAAAAATGAACAC
>CAYUJH010000055.1:0-9810 GCA_964444995.1 uncultured Roseobacteraceae bacterium
TGGCATGAATGACTTTTTCGATGTGCCCCCCCACAATATGCGCGAGTTTCTCTGCCCCCGGGCCGTGCAAGATTGTGTCGAACATGTTGCGCGTAGTAAGAATTCGGTCGGTAATAATTTTGGAGTATTCTACCGAAACCTCTTGCTGCCGCTTTAAAAACAGCCCATGAAATACAAAAGGCCCTATTTTTACGGGGTATCGCGGGCGAAATATCCAGTAAAGTGCTATCCAGTTGGTAGCATAGCCTACTAGCAAACCAAATAAAGGCAGCATCCACCACGGGCTATAAAAGTACCATACGGCCATTTGTATAACGCCGAACAGCGTGCCGAAGTAAAAGCCAGAGCGCTCGATGAACTTAAACTCCTCCTTTCCGCAACTCCAAAATATTTGATTGACCAGCGAGCGGTCTTGCATCAAAGTATTGACCGACATGGTTTTTAGGTTAAGCAATTCTTTGATGTGTGTGCCCATGTCGCGCATCATTTCTTGCACTACGGCGGGCAGTTCGGAGGCTACGCGCTGATACATCACCTCTTTGACCGAGTCGGGCGTATGCGGCCATACGCTAGGAAACTGCGCACCCATTACCTCATCGAGCACTTTGCGAGAAAGCTCTTGCAACGGTACTTGGATTTCCTCGGCTATGCGTTCGGGCTTTATCAAGGCAAACTGCTCATCTATTTTTACAAGTTTTATGGTAAGTAGGTCCACCGACTTTTCCGCCATTTTTTTCGCCTTCGAGGGGATAATACCTTGCCACCCAAACGGAGGAATGCCCACATACTCCAAGGGGTAAAACGTCATTTTTACAGCCATTACGTTAGTACCCCAACCTACTAGCCCGCTTATTAGGGGGATAGATAGGTAGCGCAGCAAGTCAGCCCATTGAACGTTCTCAAAAATATGCAAGAACTCTTCCACAAGGATAGGATTATCGGGTTAGGTATAGGCGTTTGCCATATTGCCCGATTTTTTCGCGTCGGGCAAAAAAGCGACAGGATGTGGTTTTTGCAAGTGTAAGAAAAAGGCAAAAATTGCGGTCTTTTTAGCAAACTTTTCAAATGTACAAAAACGCTCACAGCCTACAAGGGCTAAGGGAGCATTTCCGCAAGTCGGTAAGAGGTTAGTTAGCCGTTTTTTCTTTGAGCTTGGTCAAGTGCTCCCGTTTGAGTTTCCTTAGTTCGGCCGACTGCTCCTCTATCCAGCGGATTTTCGGGTAATATCCTTTGGGGTGAGTGGTTGAATAGTCTATGTATTTCTGCCCCAATTCGGCAAACTCTACACGATAAATGTCTTCGATGATGATAAAGTTAGCGTCTATGTTTTGCTTGAGTTCCAGCAGGCGGTCGTCTTCGCGCATAATGTGTTCGGTAAGCATCTGATGATATTTAACGCGTTCTAACTCTTGGCGCTCTCTCATTTTTCGGTCGTCCACGTTAGTGCTTACGTCGGGTTCCCAAAATTCCCTCCTTTTCACGTCCGACTCCGAGGCGGTGATAGGCCGCTCCGCCTTTTTTCTGAGTAGATATTTCCGCCAAGTATCCAACTGATCGCGCTCACCCATCGAGATAGATAGCCACGGTTTGCCAAAATATTGCACCCAATAGCTCATGTCGTTGGGCTGCTCTTTGAGTTTTGCCCATATTTCGGGGCGTTGTAGGGGGTCGTCGTAAGAAGGCGAACTCTGAGAATACACGCCGGTAAAAAATCCACCCAGAAGTAATAATAAAAGGGTACAAATTAGAAGGCTTTTCATCGTTTTTTCATTTTATTGAGAATATTGGGAGTCCTTTGTGGCATAAACACCTACCAGGGCAGTATCTATTGCGCTATAACGCGGCAATAGCTCGTAAGAGTTTGCTAAAAATTGCAAGATTATTATCCTACTCTTAAAAAAACAGCGCAAGGAAGGGCGAATCTTACAACAAAAAGCCAAAGCCTAAAATAAGGATAAATAGATAATTTAACCGAGAATCTTTTTAAATGTTAATTTTATCGTATTGATTTACAGTTAATTATCATATCAACGTACAAAAACTAAGCAGTATTGTTTGCCTGTTGGCACCCAGAGGAACGCAGTACAAGAACGCCGGTGCCTCATACTACTGTATGAAGTATAAATGCGAAATCAATACCTTTGCACGGCTTTTTTAATGCAATCAAGTATTCCGACTGGTATTCGCGCGTGCATTTACCATATAGCCTTTCCGAAGTAATACGTTCCCGGCTGCCCAAGGCGTTGCCTCAAAAATGCTTTGCGGCATTTAAGGGCTATCAATCCTTAAACATTGGACAGACCGACGCTAAACACTCCCTCTTGAACCCCATTCATTATATCAACCTATTCTAACGTACACAACATGAGCTGGTTTAAAAGAAAAGACAAAGGAATCACTACCCCTACCGAAGAAAAAAAAGATGCGCCCGACGGCCTATGGTACAAAACTCCGAGCGGAAAGATTATCCATATCAAAGAACTAAAAAACAACGCCTATGTTACGCCGGAAGATAATTTCCATGTGCGTATTGGCTCTAAGGAATACTTCGAGATTTTATTTGATGGCAACCGTTTTGAAGAACTCGATGCCAACTTAGTTTCGGCAGACCCACTGCGTTTTGTAGATAAAAAACCCTACCACGAGCGCATAAAAGCTACCCGCGAAGCCTCGCAACTCAACGATGCGGTGCGCTGCGCGGTTGGCAAGCTCAACGGCAGCAACCTTGTTATTGCTTGCATGGACTTTGACTTTATCGGCGGCTCGATGGGGTCGGTTGTCGGCGAGAAGATTAGCCGCGCTATCGAGTATGCGCTGGCCCACAAAATCCCCTTCCTGATGATTAACAAGTCGGGGGGAGCGCGCATGATGGAAGCAGGCCTTTCCCTAATGCAAATGGCGAAAACCTCGGCCAAGCTAGCGCGCCTTTCCCAAGCAGGCGTACCGTATATCTCGCTACTGACCGACCCCACTACCGGGGGGGTTACCGCCTCGTTTGCCATGCTCGGCGATTTTAACATTGCCGAGCCCGGGGCGCTCATAGGCTTTGCAGGCCCGCGTGTAATTCGCGAAACAATTGGCAAAGACCTCCCCAAAGGATTTCAGAGTGCAGAGTTTTTGCTCGAGCACGGTTTTATTGATTTTATCGTGAACCGAAAAGTATTGAAGCAGCAACTTTCTATTTTGCTGAATTTACTGGCGAACTAAACCCTTCTTTGGCAGCGTGAGAAAGCAGAAAAGTATCTTTACTACGATTGATTGGCCAACTATTTTTATCTATCTGGCGATGGTGTTTCTAGGTTGGCTCAATATCTACGCGGCCGTGTACGACTCAGAGCTACAAAAAAGTATCTTCGATATGAGCCAAAATTCCGGCAAGCAACTTGTTTGGATTTTTTCCGGCCTGCTGTTGGTTCTGAGCATCTCGGTCATAGACTTTCGATTTTTCGATGCCTTCGCTTGGATTATTTACGGGGCGGTAATCTTACTTTTGGTGGGCGTGCTTATCTTCGGACGCGAAATTGCCGGCTCTAAATCGTGGTTCGACTTCGGCTTCATGCGCCTGCAGCCGGCAGAATTTGCTAAATTTTCGGTGCTCATTGCCCTAGCCAAAACACTCGACCGCGACAATAAAAAAGTAAATACGGTTAAATCGCTTATTCTACCACTGCTTGTTATTGCCGTACCCTTTGGTCTTATCATGCTGCAGGGCGACACAGGCAGTGCCCTTGTATTTACCATCTTTGTGCTTGTTTTGTACCGCGAAGGGCTTCCCGGCTGGATTCTTGGCCTAGGATTTACCCTCGCGATACTCTTTGTGAGCGTGCTTTTTCTTGGCCAACATTACATAGGCTATCTAGCTGCCGGTATTTTTAGTTTGGGGCTACTTGTGGGGATTTTTGTGGTCAAAACGGCGCAATTTCGCTGGCTTATCGGTTTTGCGGTGCTGCTTTCTATTGCTTTTATCTTTTCGGTGCGCTTCATCATTACCGATGTACTAAAGCCCCACCAGCAAAAGCGCATCGAAGTACTCATCAACCCCGACAGCGACTTGAACGGCGCGGGCTGGCAAGTAAACCAATCGAAGATTGCTATCGGTTCGGGAGGCGTTACCGGCAAAGGGTTCTTGAAGGGCACGCAAACTAAGTTCAACTTTGTGCCCGACCAAAGCACCGATTTTATCTTCTGCACGGTGGGCGAGGAGCACGGCTGGATAGGAAGCATCACCGTATCTGCCCTTTTCTTTATACTCATCTTTCGTCTTATTACCCTTGCCGAACGGCAAAAATCTCGCTTTGCACGGGTATATGGCTATGGGGTAGCCTCCATCTTATTTTTTCACTATGCTATCAACGTGGGAATGACCGTAGGTGTAGTGCCTGTGATTGGCATTCCGCTACCCTTTTTTAGCTATGGCGGTTCCTCGCTGTGGGCATTTACCGTGTTGCTTTTTGTGTTTATCAAACTCGATGCGCACCGTATGGAGATTTTAGCAAGGTCTTAAAACGGCTTGTTCCACAAGATATGTTTCTGGCAGTTTTTCTTTGGGCTTTAAATCTTATCGCCGCGAAGCCTGCGAAAGCGTTTTCGTGCCTCTTCGGTATGTACGCTCCCTTTGTAAAGCAAGAGATGACTTTGATAATACTCCATCGCGCGTTCAGCATCTTTGAGGTGTTCCTCGTAGATAGTACCGAGCAAAAAGTTAGCGTCGTCTGCCAAAATATCTTCCCCGTGTTTTTCAAGGAGTATCTCTAGGGCGCGGATAGCCTCTTCGTGGCGACCTAGTTTGAGCAATAAGTTGGCTTGTTCCCACAGAATTTCGTCGGCGAGGCTATGCTTTGTATATGTTTTGAGCATAGCCTCGTAGGCGGTAATAGCTTCTTGATACTTTCCTTGAAAAACGAGTAGGTCAATAGTAGCATAGCTTTGCATGGCTACTGTGGAGGTATCGAGTGCGAGGTTGTCGTCGATGAGCAGCGAGAGTTTCATGGCATCGTTGGCAATCTCGCGCGAGGTGGCCAGCTTGAGAATATCAAGATGCGATTTGGCAAGCTGAAAATCGCCGTTGTAATAATGCACTTTGGCATTTTTGAGCTTGGCGCTATGCCCTAGGGGCTTGTCTTTTTCGGCTTTTTCCACCTGCGAGTATAGCAACGAGGCCTCCCAAGGCTCTCCGTGCAGCAGATAAATATCGGCTAAGTCTAATTTGGCTTCCGAAATAACAAGGCGCGGCAGCATGGGGATTTCTATTAAACGCTCTAAGGCTTTGATTGCCTCTTGGCGCTCGTTGAGATAAAAGGCCCGCAGCAGTGCCATACTACGTACAGCCTCCGCAGCTTCGCGGCCCCACCCTACCTGTTCAATCATCGTTTCGTAGTCGACCACAAGCGACTGTATTTTTTCTTTGTCAACGGGATAAGTGTTTTTAACCAACTCGGCTTTGGCACTAATGAGCAGGCGTTTTGCCGTCTGGTACAGGCCGCGCTCGGTTTGATACTGCTCGGTAACGTACTCAAAAATACGCACCGCATCCTTATAGGCCGCGTTGTTTAAGGCCATGTAACCGATAGACATAATTTTGCTACCGTTCATGCCACGGCGCTTGTCTATTGCCCGCGCCTGCATGAAGGCCTTGTAAAACTCCTTGCGTTGCAAATAGAACCAGGTAAGCAGTTCGTTGAGCACCAACTGATTGGGCGATTTCTGAATAGCCTGCATGAGCTTTCGCTCGAGCAGTGGCGCATCTTTTTCGTCAATGTTATCTTGCAGGGCACTTTGTACGTACTCCAGCTGCTGCTCGTTGAGCAGTAGCAGCGAGAGGTATTCGTCTATCATTTTATCGGTTTTTCCCCAGAGCAAGTAGAGTTCGGCCATTTCGTAATAAAAGCCTTCACCCTCGTTTTTACGCGAAAAAAGATACACCCGCTCGGCGTATTCAAACATACGTGCATCTTTAAAGTGCACAGCGGCGTAGCGCAACTGTCGGCTGTCTTGCTTTATGAGGTTAAAATAGGCGTTTAGGTGTGCGGCGGCAGCGGCGCTATCTACATGATTTTGCAAATACTTGCCGTAATCCACATTATAGACCACACTGCTAGGGAATTTCTTCACAAGGCGTTTTAGGTACTTTTCAGCTTGTTTCACGTCCTGCGTCTGGTAGAGTGCCTCAAGGTAGATGGCGTGGATTTGGGGCAGGTAGCTATCGTTCTTGATATGCTTATCGAGGATAGATACTACCTTATCGTATTCTTTATTTTGATGATACTCGGCGGCTAGTTCTAACTCCTGCTCTTGGGCGTGGGCCACAAGGCAAGCGAAAAGTCCAAAGAGCAAGAAGGCAAAAAAGCGCTGCGGCAAAAGCTCAATCATGATATTCACACAGTTAATAATGATAAGATATTTTTTTTAATTCTTTTTTGTTGTTGTAGTTAGGGCTGTGAATATGTGGATAAGTAATCAACAGGCAAGTTACCCACATAACTTGAAAAGTTATTCACAGTATTTTTATTTATAAAATATTGGTTTTTAACCATTTAAACAAGTTATCAACACAAAAAAACATAAATGTGAATAAGTGATTCACAGAAAAATTATTCACACTGGGCAGAGAAGTTATCCACGCTCATTCACAAAAATGCCTACCAACTACTTTTTGCCTCTCCCTTGTTGATAACTAGCCACGTTTCCCCTCCGAATATCCACAAATACTGTGGGTATCTGCAAAAGTGTGCATAAGTTTTTGTGAATATGTGAATAACTACGTGTATAACTTTTCATTCTTCGTCTTGCTTTGGTATAACAATTTGAAGGCCATCAAATTCCCAATTTTCTTTTACCTCAAAGCTTCCTTTTAAAAAGTGAATAACTTCGGGAGGGGTGCGTTTGCTGAAATCGCCGCGGTCCCAGAATCCGTTTGCGTTGGTATCCAGAATTACGCGCAGATATTTCTTGCCGGGAGAAACGTAGTAGAAGTCCACGCTGTCGCGGTTGAAGACCGTTTGTTCCACGTTGAACTTCTCGTCGAGGAGTTGCACAAAGAAGGCATCGGGCACATTCTTTATCCCTGCACGTACGATGCCATGTTTTTCAGGGTTTTTTACGTTGAAGTCGAGTTTTAGGCTTTGCGACGAGTCGTTTTCGATGGAAAGAAACGCACCTTTCTTTAGTTGCAGCGTAGCTTTTTTGCCTCCTTTCACCTCGGCAAGCTCGAAGCGCGTGCGGTTGTGGTTTATGCGTATTTCGTCAAAAATCTGCACGGTATCTTTATCCACAACGAGCAGGATGCTATCGGGCACGTAGTGTACCATAGGTTTATTAAACTGAAGAGCAAGCAAGTAGGTAGAATCGGCTTTTAGCTCGGTTTCTTGCGGAAATATTCTTGTTTCTAACTTGTTAGGAGTTGCTGGGCTATCGGTTGGGTTAAACTTAATGCGCACGCTTTCCCGCAGTTCGGTGCGCGAGGAATCTCGTACGGTGAAGGTAAGGGAGAGGGAGTCTTCGGTGGTGGCCGAAAGGTTGTAGAACGTGAGCGTTTTTGAGTCGGAAAAGCTGTGTAGCACCTCGTCGGCAAGGGCCGGGTTTTCCCATTCAATCTGGTAGTCGGGCAATAGCTCTTTGCTGAAGAGTAGGTCCACGTACTGCCGCCGGCTACTTGCTCTCACGAGTTTACATTCGCGGGTATCGTAGCGAAGCACACCTACGTCGGCATATAGCGAGGTATCTACTACGGCGAGTGTGCGAGGCAAGAAGCCTACACTTTCGTCGGCTTTGTTGTAGGTTAGCGACTTATCTTGGTCGAGCAGGGCGTAGAGTTGGTAGCGGTCTTTTCGGATATTGCCGAGTAAGAACATGCCCGCGCTGTCGGTTTTGGTGAAATACACCGGTTCGTCGGTTTCAATTTTGAACGTATCAGCTTGGGTGTAGAGCAGTACGCTTGCCTGTAAGAGAGGCTGGCCGGTGAGGTAGTTCCGGACCGTACCGCGAATACCGAGCGTATCCATGTACGGCCCTGTAGAAAAGGCTACTTTGACCGGTGCGGACGGATTTTTTTCCGTTGCATCTTTTATGCTGTCCCGAAAGTCGAGGGCAAAGGTGGTGCTATCGGGCAAATCTTCTTTGAAGAGTAGCACGACAGCATTTTTCTGGGCTTTTACGGTGTATTCTATGGGTAAATTGGGCGAGATGATAAGTTCTTTTTGCACATCGCGCACATCGACTTTCTCGTCGAAGAGTAGCTCTACCTTTCTCGATGTGTAGTTGAGTTCCCCGTCTTCGGGCTGCGTAGCAAGCAGTTGGGGGGCGACTTCGTCTTTTGGGCCGCCGGTGGGCATACCCGGATTGGCGCAGTTGCCAAACAAACAGAGGCAGACGCCCCAAAAAAGAAGCATCTGCCATTTAGTGTACATACGTGGCTGTGGGGTCATAGTAGGCGAATGACTTATAGGAGTTGCTTTAATAAACTACGAACTTCCTTGGGCGAACGGATATTGAACCGCGCTGCGGACGTGGAAAGCCCTACTTTGAGCGTAAAGGCGGATTCGGGCATGGCACTGAAGGTATCCTCGTCGGTAACGTCGTCGCCGATAGCGAGGATAAAGTCGTAGGAGTCTTGGGCAAGAAATTTCTTAGCGGCTTTCCCTTTGTTTACCTCGCGGTTTTTAATTTCCAGCACTTTATTCCCCTCCATGATTTGCAGGTTCATTTTCGAGATGAGATAGGAAATGTTGCTGGCCAACTCGCGGGCACGTAGCTCGCCAAAGTCGGTGTCGGCTTTGCGGTAGTGCCATACGAGCGAGTAGTCTTTATCTTCGATGAACGCGCCGGGGGTGCGGTCCACGTACAACTCTAAAATGCTGCGTATTTTTTCTTTCCAGTTCTGCTCTAGCTCGTCAATCATGTGCCAAGTGGGGGTGCTATCGCCTTCGAGGGTTTCGCGCAGCCACACGCCGTGCTCGGCAATCATATCGAGGGGCAAGTGCCCAAGCCATTGGTGTAGCGTGGGCCGGTCGCGCCCGCTGATAATGACCACGCGCCCGTTGGGATGCGCACAAAGCTGTTCGAGCAAGGCAAGCAGTTCGGGGTAGGGCTGGGCTTCTTGTGGGTTTTTCACGAAGGGTTTGAGCGTACCGTCGTAGTCGAGAAAGAGAATTGGCTTTGCGGCGGCTTTGTAGCTGGCTAGGAGCTGCTGGGTGGTGGAAGGGGTGATTAGGCGCGTGTCTAGCTTTTTTTGCTGTGCTTTAATTTCGTCGAGCTGCTGCATAAACACTTCTACCCACCGATATACATTGTAGCGTTTGAGCTTTTCTTGCATTTCTGTATTTCGCGCAATTTGCTCTTTCTGGGGCATCGTTAAGGCTTGGTACATGGCTTCTACGAGTTGGTTTTCGTCGTTAGGATTGATGAGGATGGCCTCGGAGAGTTCTTTGGCTGCCCCAGCCATTTCGCTGAGAATCAGTACGCCGGTGCGGTCAATTTTGCTGGCAATGTATTCTTTGCAGACGAGGTTCATGCCGTCGCGCAGGGGGGTAATCAGGGCTACTTCTGCCTTGCTGTACATGGCTGAAAGCTCGTGGAACGAAAACGAGCGGTAGAAGTAGTGTATCGGAGTCCAGCCGAGTTTGCTGTACTTGCCGTCGAGCCTGCCCACGAGCGTGTCAATATCTTCTTTGAGTTGCTGATACTGCCCGACCTTGTCGCGCGAGGGAACTACGACGAGCAGCAGCGATACCTTGCCGATGTATTCGGGGTGCCGCTCTAAAAACAGGTCGAACGCGTTGAGGCGTTGTTTGATGCCCTTCGAGTAGTCGAGGC
>CAYUJH010000056.1:0-9727 GCA_964444995.1 uncultured Roseobacteraceae bacterium
ATTTCGAGCGGGCGCGGCAGTACTACGAAGCCTCGCTGGCCATCCGCGACTCGCTCGACGACCAAGCCGGCCGCGTAAGCTCGTACAACAATTTGGGCAACCTGATGCTGCAAGAGAATAAAATCCTCGATGCGCTCAACTACTACACCAAAGCCGTGGCGATTAGCGAAAAGATTGGCGACAAAAACAATGCTAGTATCAGCTACAACCGCATAGGTGAGCTGGTAAACGAAATGAACTCGCCCTTGCAAGCCATCCGCTATTTCGAGCGAAGCTTGCGCATGGCGCAGGAAATAGGCGCACTCGAAGTACAAAAAGCCAATCACCAAAAGCTCGGCGAAATCTACGAGAAACTCGCCAAAAGCACGACGAACCTCGCTGAAAAGAGCAGCTACTTACAACGCTCCTTGGAGTACCAAAAGAATTTTTTTGCGACGCACGACAGCCTGTTTAACAAAGAGCGCGTACGCCAGATGACCGAGCTAGAATCGCGCTACGAAATAGAGCGCCACACTGCCGAGAACGAACGCCTTCGCAATGCGCAACTCCAAGAACGCGCCGAACGGGAAAAGCAACAAGTCTTCTTTTCTACGGTTTTAAAAGCTACTTTTTTGATTGCACTGCTCATGGGCTTGCTCATTTTCGTATTGTTGCGCAGCAATGCACAACGCAAACGAAACAACATGGAGCTGATGAGCCAGCAAGAGGAGATTAGGGCCATCAACGAAAGCCTTACAGCCGCCAATGCCGAAATAAATAAGAAAAACGAAGACGTTACGGCGAGTATCAATTACGCCCAGCGGATACAACGCGCTATGTTTCCCGACGAAACACTCCTAGATAATTCCCTCATTACCGACCACTTTATCATGCTAAAACCGCGCAATATTGTCTCGGGCGATATTTACTGGTTTGGGCGCACTGAGCAGCACCTTTTTATTGCTGCAGTGGACTGTACTGGGCACGGTGTCCCCGGCGCAATTGTGAGTATGATTGGCTTTGAGCAACTCACCGAAATCTTTCTTACGCTACGGGAAACCGATGTAAGCAAAGCACTAGACATCTTGCAAGAAAATATCCGGCATATTCTCAGACAGGAAGAAACCCACAACCACGATGGTATGGATGTGGCACTGTGTGCCATAGACCTGCATACCGGAGCGATGACCTTCTCCGGGGCGAAGCGTCCTATTGTTTTTATCAGTACTACGCCCGAAGAAGGGGCACAAATGCAGTTCATAAAGGGCACGCGTTTCTCGATTGGCGGCGCAAGCCCTAGCGAGGAACTTGCCTTTGAACGACATGTTATTCCGCACGATGGTCTGTGTACCTTTTACCTGTTTTCCGATGGTTTCCAAGACCAGTTCGGAGGACCGGAAAAGAAAAAGTTTATGTTTAAGCAACTCAAAAGCCTTCTTTTCGAGCTACACGATAAGCCTATGCATTTGCAAAAAGAAATTCTCGACGAGACCTTTGAGCAGTGGCGCGGCACGAACGACCAAATTGACGACGTGCTGCTTATGGGATTTCGTCTGGAAGTGCCGCAAACGCATGGCCGTGCGTCTGCCGAATGAGCCAACGCGTGAGCACAGGCAAACGCCGTAAAGTACCCACGGCTGCGTTGGTAACATGCGCATTTCCAAAGAGTTGCTGTAGCGTTCGCCCAGCCTGAAGCCGGCGGGCAAAGAGCGCGTGCCACCGTTGAGCGTAGGCGTGTTCGAGTGCCGCGCGCTGGAGTGTCCCTCCCGAAAAGTACTGCCCCACAAGTCGGCTAAGAGCTACTGCTCCGTGCATTGCCATCGCCATTCCGTTCCCACACAAGGGAGTGATTAGGCCGGCGGTATCGCCCACCATCAACACGTGCTGCTCGATACACTGCTTTTTCCGAAAAGAAATTTCGTTGATAACCTCTGGCTTTTCCAACAAAAAAGTTGCCTGCTCGAACAGCTCGCGCAGGTGCGGATTTTGGTGCAAGACCGCCCGCTCAAAGGTTGGTAAGTCGCCATGCGGTTTGAACGCGGCGCGCTCGGCAAGGTAGCAGACGTTGTAGCGTTCGCCCTCTACCTTCGAGATGCCGCAATAGCCCCCCTGAAAGTTATGTAGCGCAATCCGCCGGTCGGGAAAGGCGTAGCGCACATGGTATTTCACGCCCATGTAGGGCGAGCGGTAGTGCATAAAAGGGCGGTCCAGCTGTTTATCGAGCGTGGCGCGTTTGCCATAGGCTCCTATCACCACAGGTGCTGTAAGCAGTTCGCCCCCTTTTAGTTGCACCTCAAATGCCTCCTTATTTTCTAAAAACACCACCTGTTCTACGGTGCTATTTTCTCGGACGGTTACCCCTTCGCGCTTGGCGACTTGGCTGAGAAACAGGTCGAAGGCATAGCGGCTCACCCCAAAGCCTCCCGTGCCGAGCGGTTGCTCTAAGACTGTTCCGTTGGGTGCTGTTACCCAAAGCTGGTCAATCTGGGACACCTCCGGCGGATACAAGCCCACTGCCTGCAAAAAAGGGGCGACCTCGTTGGAAATATACTCGCCGCACACACGGTGGAAGGGATACGCCTTTTTTTCGAGCAAGACCACGCGAAAGCCGCGCCGATTGAGTAAAATACTGCTGAGCAGGCCGGCAAGACCGCCGCCAATGACAATGATTTGCATATCTTTTGTGCTTTATACGCGACACGGCTACGGTCCGCGCAGTTGAGGCCTTATAAACGGCTGGAAATCAGGAAATCAAACCTAGAAAACACCCAAACGATGTAAATCTTGGCATAAAAGCATGTGTTTAGGTTTTTTCGCTTGCGAGGCAGCAGGTTTTACCAAAATTTTTCGTTCGAAAATAGCTAACTTTGCCCCTCAAACCGAATCTACCCCTATGCGCAATGCGCAGAGCGAAAAACCTGATTGTATGAAGTATCAAGAATACGCACACGCCGATTTTGTAAAAATAGCCGAAGAAGTTCGCACCTTTTGGCAAACCCATCAAATTTTTGAAAAATCCGTAAGCTCCCGCAAAGGAAACCCCTCGTTTACTTTTTACGAAGGCCCCCCCTCGGCGAACGGTCAGCCGGGCATTCACCACGTTATGGCGCGTGCCGTGAAGGATATTTTTTGCCGCTACAAGACCCTGCAAGGTTTCCAGGTAAAACGCAAAGCCGGCTGGGATACGCACGGCCTTCCCGTAGAACTCAAGGTAGAAAAAGACCTTGGCATCACCAAAGAAGACATTGGCGTTACAATCTCGATAGAGGAATACAACCAAAAATGCCGCGAGGCAGTCATGAAGTTCACCGCCGAATGGAACGACCTCACGCAGCGCATCGGCTATTGGGTGGACCTCGAAAACCCGTATGTTACCTACGAAAAAGAATACATCGAGTCGCTCTGGCACTTGCTCAAACGCCTCTACGACAAAGGTTTACTCTATAAAGGCTACACCGTGCAGCCGTTTTCGCCGGCAGCGGGTACAGGGCTAAGTTCGCACGAACTCAACATGCCCGGCAGCTACCGCGACGTAAAAGACACCTCCATCACGGCACAGTTCAAGCTCGTCCGCGATGCCCGCTCCGAGCATCTGTTCGACGGCATCGAAGAGGTATATGTGTTGGCATGGACAACCACCCCCTGGACCCTGCCCTCCAACTGCGCCCTTGCCGTAGGCGAGCATATCGCGTATGTAAAAGTGCGCACGTACAATCCTTATACGCACGAACCCGTTACGGTCATTTTGGCGAAAGACGTAATGGATAACTATTTTAACCCCAAGGCGAAAGAGATAGAGCTATTTGCCTATAACCCCGGCGATAAACTCATTCCGTATCGTGTTATGGGGCGCGTGAGTGGCAAAGACTTGCTGGGCGTGGGCTACGAGCAACTCATGCCCTATGTACAGCCCGACGGCAAGGCGTTCGTCATCATCCCCGGCGACTTTGTAACGACGGACGAGGGCACGGGCGTAGTACACACCGCCTCGGTATTTGGTGCCGACGACTTCCGGGTATGCCAAGCCAACGGCATTGACTCGGTGTTGGTAAAAGATGAAAACGGAAAAGCCGTGCCCCTTGTGGATAGACAAGGCAAGTTCGTACAAGAAGTTACCGACTTTGCCGGCCGCTACGTAAAAGAAGAATATTATACCGACGAAGAACGCAACGCGCCAGACTTCAAACCTACCGATGTGCTCATTGCCATCAAGTTGAAGGAGGAAAACAAGGCGTTCAAGGTCGAAAAATACGAACACCCGTACCCACATTGTTGGCGTACCGATAAGCCCGTGCTATATTACCCGCTCGATGCGTGGTTTATCCGCACAACGGCCGTGAAGGAGAAACTTGTGGCGTTGAACAAAGAAATTAACTGGAAGCCAGCTTCTACGGGCACCGGTCGCTTTGGCAACTGGCTCGAAAACTTGGTAGATTGGAACCTCTCGCGCTCGCGCTATTGGGGTACGCCTCTGCCGATTTGGGTATCTAGAGGTATGTATGATTTCGGGTACAGAATAGTGGTAGGATCTATAGATGATTTTAGACAAAAAGTTGCTCGGGTGGTAGATGAGAGACGGGAACTCGAATCGAATTACCCGCTACCTACTGATGAATTCACTCAAACCGTTGCGGGCAGATGGTTCTTTTTAACCGAAATAGGAGCAGCATTCAGAAAAGATTTAACGAGTTCCCAAACATCTGCCATTACCCAAGAATTTCATGACACTTTTGGGCCCCTAGGTAATGTCAAAAGTGATGAGTTTTATATAAATCCATTAGTAAATCTCCATCAAATACAGTTTGGAACATCCATAGACGAGAGGCGCGAAGCAATAAAAGAAAGAAAAAAGGTGTTCCAGTGGTTTTTGAAAAAGGATATTGTCAGAGAAGTTAATGAGGATTATTTGAGTTCTTTTGACCTTCACAAACCCTATGTGGACAATATATATTTTGTGTCCGAAGAATCTGTTGAGGTATTTGAACGCGAGCCCGACCTGATTGACGTATGGTTCGATAGCGGCGCGATGCCCTTCGCGCAGTGGCACTATCCCTTTGAAAATCAGGAGATTTTCAAACAAAGTTTCCCTGCCGACTACATCTCGGAAGGTGTGGACCAAACGCGGGGCTGGTTCTTTACCCTGCACGCTATCGCGGTGATGTTGGAAGAGAGTGTGGCGTTTAAAAACGTCATTTCCACTGGCTTGGTGCTTGCCGCCGACGGGCAAAAAATGTCGAAGCGGTTAGGCAATAGCATTGACCCCTTCGAGGTTTTGAAGCAATACGGCCCCGACCTTACCCGCTGGTACATGATAGAAAACTCGCAGCCGTGGGATAACCTGCGGTTCGATATGGAAGGACTCAAGGAAGTGCAACGCAAGTTCTTCGGCACGCTGTACAATACCTATTCGTTCTTTGCCCTCTATGCCAACCTCGACGGTTTCGCGTACCAAGAGGCCGATGTGCCCCTCAGCGAGCGCACCGAAAGCGACCGCTGGATTCTCTCGCGCTTGAACACGCTCGTCAAAGAAGTAGAACTCGCCTTCGACGATTACGAGCCTACGAAGGCAGTCCGCCTTATTCAGAAATTCACGACCGACGATTTGAGTAACTGGTACGTGCGCCTGAACCGCAAACGTTTCTGGAAAGGCGAATACAACGCCGATAAACTGGCGGCTTACCAAACGCTATACACCTGTTTGAGCACCCTTGCCAAACTCATGAGTCCGGTTGCACCGTTCTTTGCCGAGCGGTTGTTTCAAGACCTCAACGCCGTGTCGGGCAAAGACGCGGTGGAGTCGGTACATCTTGCCCACTACCCTCCGGTAGCTCAGGAGGCGATAGACCTCGACTTGGAGCAAAAAATGCGTCTTGCACAAGACATTGCCTCGCTCGTACACGCGCTGCGCAAAAAAGACAAGCTCAAGGTGCGTCAGCCGCTGTCGCGCATCCTCATCCCTGCACTCGACCCTCGCCTTGTTGCGCAAGTAAAAGCGGTGGAAGAAATCATCAAATCGGAAGTCAACATAAAACATATTGAATTTATCGACGACTCGTCCGACATTTTGGTGAAAAACATTAAGCCCAACTTTAAAAAGTTGGGGCAGTCGTATGGTAAGCTAATGAAACCGCTCACAGCGGCGATTCAGCAACTCGATGCTGCGGCGATTCAGCAGTTAGAGCGCGAAAACCACTACGCACTCACCGTAGAGGGCCAAGCCGTACGCCTCACCCTCGACGACGTGCTCATTACCTCACAGGACATCCCCGGCTGGTCGGTAGCTACGGACAACGGCCTGACAGTCGCGCTCGATGTTACGCTCACCGAAGAACTCAAGCAAGAGGGCATTGCCCGCGAGATGGTGAACCGCGTGCAGAATCTGCGCAAAGACATGGGACTAGAGGTGCAAGACAAAATCCGTATTTCTGTGCAAAAAGAGAACGAAGAGATTGAACGCGCCCTTACCAGCTTCCGTGCATATATCTGCACCGAAACGCAGGCGCTTGCCCTCGAAGTTACCGCTCTTGCAGCACAGGAACTTACATTGCTCGCCTTCGACGACTACCAAGTAGGCCTAAAAATCGAAAAAGTCGTGGAAGCTTCGGTGTAAATACCCACTGCCAGTTCTTATCTTTCTGCCAACGTATGACCTACAAAACTCCACCGTCTCCTTTTCGGTACTTCATCGAAAACAGTTTGCTCACACACGGCATAAAGCCCCTTTTTTGGCAGGTAACGGCTCTTTTTTGGGTATTTACCCTCTGCATGCTTGCCTTGCTGCCAGCAAAGTTGCTGTTTTCGGAGGCTCTCCCGCTAACGTGGTGGCAGGCGATGTGGGGGCATGTGTTGCCTACGCCCCTACTTATGCCTCTCCCTAGTGCGCTGTGGATGCTGTTGCTTTGGCTGTTAGGGAGTCTATGGTTGTTGAGTTTAGCACTTTATACCGGCGTGGCTGCTGTGGGCTTGCAGCGTTGGCTTTCCGACGTGCAACGCGGGCGCAAGCCTATTCGCGAGCGCGGACACACGGTCATTTTGGGCTGGTCGGCAAAAGGAGCCGAGTTGGTAAAACAGCTAGCCTTGTGGAACCCAAACGCTAGCGTACCCTGCGTGGCTATTTTAACAGATACCGACGCAAATGCCTTACAACGCAATTTGTACGAAAAACTTCCCGACCGAACCAAAGCAAAAGTGCTCGTGCGCTTAGGCAATTCGCTCGACTCCGACGACCTACGCCTTGTAAATGTACAGGAAGCCAAGACGGTCATCGTCCTTGCCGATACCGAGGGCAACGAAGCCGACACCACGACGCTCAAACGCATTTTGGCGCTGGTCAACCGTCCGCAGTATATACAACGGCAAACCAACTACCACATCGTAACCGAGCTGAAAGGGGAAGCCAATTTGCAACTTGCACGCCTGATAGCCGGTACGCGCCTTACCGCACTCAATTCGCACGACATCACGCGGCGGTTTATGGCACAAACCGCTTTGCAGCCCGGTCTGAGCAGTATCTATGCCGAACTGATGGCCTTCGAGGGAATGGAAATTTATTTCCACCGCGAACCAGCCCTGTGGGGTAAAACGTTTCGACAAGCTGTTTTTTCGTTTGAAGACACACTACCTATCGGCGTACGGAAATCGAAAAAAAACACCATTTCGTTCCACGACCCCGAACCTTTCCTACGCGCCAAAGAGCGCGATATTGTCATCAATCCGCCCAAAGACTATCGGCTAGAAGAAGGTGATTCGCTCATTCTCATCAGCCCAAACAGCCGCGCAGTGCGGTTGGGAAAACAGCGCGACGACCTCGTAGAAGTGGAGAAAATTGCCCAAAACGCTGTGCCGCTTCATCATCCCGAAAAAATCCTACTCTTGGGCTGGAGTAGCGCGGCCATTCCCCTGCTCAACGAGCTGGATGCGTACATGGCGAAAGGGTCGGAGTTGCTTGCGGCAAGTTCCTACCCACTGGCCGAAAAACAAGTGAACGCCTTGCAGGCAAGTCTCAAAAACTTGCAGTTTCAGTACGTAGAAGCCGACCTCACACGGCGCGACATCTTAGGAGAACTGAAGCCTAACCTGTATGAGCACATTATTCTACTGAGCGAAAAAGAGCGGTTTGGGGAAGATGTGGCCGATTCGCATAGCCTCATTGCGCTCGTGCATCTGCGCGACATCGCACAAGAGCGCGGTGCTACCTACAATATCACGACCGAAATGGCCAATGCCCGCAACCAAGAACTCGCCCACCTTGCGCAACCCGATGATTTTATTGTAAGCGACAACATTATAGGCACGCTACTCGCTCAAATCAGTGAAAATCCGGAGCTACATACCGTCTTTGAAGAGTTTTTTGATGCCTCGGGCTGCGAAATACGCCTACGCCCCGTAGAGGAGTATGTTTTTGTGGAAAAATCTGTTAACTTTTATACCTTAGTAGAAGCCGCCCTGCAAAAGCACCAAGTCGCCATTGGCTACCAACGCGCACAGTTCGTGCACGACAGGGCACAGAACTTTGGCATTTTTCTAAATCCAAAAAAACGCGATACCGTAGTTTTTCAACCCGGCGACCGTCTTATTGTCATTATTGAGTAATTAAAATACATGCGAATGGATGCTATCAAAGACTTTTTTGGAAAAGTACGGAGAGGGGCGGAGAAGCTATTCTGGCCCAACTTCGATAAAGAGGGATTACCCCATGAAATCCGCGAAGAACTAGAGGTACTGCCCCAACCCATTCAGCAAGAATTTGAAGAAGCGTACCATCTCAGTACAAGTACTTACCGCAAAGCGCGCAACCTAAGCGTACTTGCTTTTGTGGGACTTTTGCTCTTTACTTCGAGCTATTTTGGTGTTATCGGCATCTTTATTTATTGGCTGCATCTGCGCCACCGCCGTATTCCCGAAACCGCCGCACAGGTTATGGAAGGGCTACGAGTCCGCTACAATCTGAAACCGAGGCATGTACCGGGCGTACCAGGAAGACGCGCCGACTACCAATCGGTAGGAGCGCCGCACCGCAACCAACCGCGCCGCATCCTGTCAGACTACGACCCCTCGCGCCTTACCGTAGAAAACTTGCAGGAAGGTTACCTTGTGGACTATAACCTGCGGACATGGCAGGTAACAAGCGCCGGGCAATCTGATTGGGATTCAGGGCTTTCGGCGCGTGAGTTCAAACTTGTAAGCGACCTTGAAACAATATGGCTCTATTTTTTCAAAGAAGGGTCTCACCTTACCCTTGTGGTTACGCGGCCGCTCAATATCTACGCCATTGACCAACGCCTTGAAACACAGATTCTGCACAGTAAGCGTCCGTACAACATCTTGGAATATCAAGAGGTGCAATATTTTCGCGAGAACGCCCTCGAAGGCTATCAGTTTAACCTCAGCAGCAAAAGCCTAGGGACAAAAATACTTGCGTGGGAGTATTACGACGAAGCCCGTCGAAATTATTTGCGCATCGAACAGCTAGAGCCGCGCAACTTTCGGGCAATGATAGGGCAAGTGGTTTCCGAGTTTGAGTTTTCCGATATTCTACCACAAGACAAGTAAAGCGGTCAATCTTTTCCTTGTTGTACTAAATAGGCATGAGTATATGCCCACAACACAATACCGATGCTTACCGACACGTTCAAAGAGTGCTTGGTGCCAAATTGGGGGATTTCTATAGAAAATTTACAGCGGGCGAGGGCTTCTTCGCTTATACCTTGCACCTCGTTGCCTACCACAAAGGCGTACTTGGCGTGTA
>CAYUJH010000057.1:0-9717 GCA_964444995.1 uncultured Roseobacteraceae bacterium
AAAAATGCGGAAAGATGCTAAAAGCTATCTGTGGGACATCGAAAACATCTCGCTGACAGCTTCGTACATGGATAGCTATCAACAAAATGTAAACACAGAAGAATTATCTATGTTACAGTGGCAACTTGGAGGCGCGTATGCGTACAGTGGAAAAGGGCTGCCCATAGAGCCGTTCAAAAAACTCAAGTTTTTAGAAGAAAAAGAATATCTGAAATGGCTGCAAGAGTTCAACGTAAATCTTTTGCCTTCTAACATCATGGTGCGCGGTATGTTAAACCGCCGATACATGAAAACGCAACTCCGAAATAGCGACTTTACCACTGACGGCATTTTGCCCATGTACGAAAAAGCGTTCATGTTCGACCGCAACTATACCATGCAATGGCAGCTAACCAAAGCACTTAGCCTCGACTATACCGCTACAGCCAACGCGATTATCGACGAGCCTGAAGGCGACATCAGCACGCGTGCCGCACAAGACTCCATCTGGACCAACCTGCGGAACTTAGGCCGTATGAAAAACTTTCGGCAATCGGTCGGCATGAACTACTCCCTACCGCTCGATAAGTTCCCACTGACCGACTTTCTTTCTGCCGATGCGCGCTACAATGCCGACTATCAGTGGGTAGCCGGTGCGGTGGGCTTGGCCGATACGCTCGGCAACGATTTGCAAAACGCCTCCATGCTGAACGTAAACGGGAAAGTGGATTTCAATAAACTATACAATAAAATTCCTTTCCTCAAGCGGATTAATGATGCCAACAAGGCACAGGCACGCACCCGAAGCAATAGCAGCGGTGCTTCTGGGCAGCCCCCACGTGCGCCAGCACAAGACGACCCGCTCGAACTCAAAAAGAAAAAGTTTAAAGGCAAACGCGAGGGCGTGTCGGAAAAAATGGAAAAGAAAGACAAACGTTTGCAGAAAAAACTCACGCGCTGGGCACAGCGCGACAGCGCACAGGTAGCCCGCGACTCGCTCAAGGTGCTCGATGCCTTTCGCAAAATAGCTGGAGACAGTGTGGGAATTGTAGAACCCGAATTCCCCTTGGCCACAATGGATAGGGTACTCTACGACAGCCTTAAACCCAAAAAACTCAAGCGGCTTTTGCGAAAAGACGAACGGCTTTCCACCAAAATTGCCGATATAGAAGCCGAGCAGGCAAGGCGCAAGGCCAACAACGAAAAGCCCGCCGAAATGAAAATCCTCAAGGGAGTGCTGCGTACGGCAATGGCACTGAAAGACGTGAACTTTACCTACGCGAGCAACCGCGCAACGGTACTACCTGGCTTTTTGCCTACCCCAAGTTTCTTTGGGATGGATAGCGACTGGAACAGCCCCGGCTTGGGCTTCGTATTGGGCAGCCAAGACCCGCGCATACGCGAAGATGCCGTACGGAACGGATGGCTGGGGCGCAGCGTAGCGCAAAACAACCCCTTTAGCCAAATACGCAGCGAACAAATTACGGTCAACGCCAACCTTGAGCCAGCCCCCGACCTAAAGGTGCAGCTACAGGCCAAAAAAGAGCGCAATACGGCCTACTCAGAACTGTTCCGCTACGTGGCTTCCGAAGATGCCTTTATCTCGCAAACACCAATGCGTACGGGCAGTTACGGGGTGTCGTTTTTTATGATGCAAACCGCTTTTTCGGGGCTAGATGCCAACAGCAATTCCGAGCTATTTAACGAGTTTGAAAATAACCGCAGGCTCGTGAAACAACGTCTCGATGTGCTAAATCCCAACGGCGAATACGATTTGAACGCGCAAGACGTGCTCATTCCGGCATTTTTGGCAGCCTACACCGGTGCCGATGCACGCGGCTCGCGCCTACACGCGTTCCCCAACCTGCCTATCCCTAGCTGGCGACTTACCTACACGGGGCTTTCCAAAATCCCTGCCTTGCAAGACCTGTTCAAGAGCATCAACATCACCCATGGCTACCTCTCCGAATACACCGTCGGCGACTACTCTTCTTCGTTGCTGTACAGTTCCTCGTCCATCTCGCTCGATATCAACGAGCGCAACGTGCAACTTTCCGAAGCCAACGAAAATGGTACGCTCGTACCAGTCTTCGTCATGAATCAGGTTACGCTCAGCGAGCGGTTCTCGCCACTCATAGGCGTGAATATCCGCGCACAGAACGACATCCAAATCAACGTAAACATTAACCGAGGACGCGACCTAGCGTTGAACCTTTCCAATGCCCAAATCACGGAAAATCGCATGAACGACGTCACGCTCGATTTCGGCTATACCAAATCGAAGCTCAAACTTCCGTTCAATATACAGGGTATGGGTAATGTATTGGAAAACGATGTTACCATGCGCATCGCCTTTACACTACGCGACACACGCACCGTACAACGCAAAATAGACGAGGAAGCCATTGTTACGGCGGGTAACTTGAACATGCAGTTCAAACCCACGATTAGCTACGAGGTAAACAAGCGTTCAAACGTTCAGCTCTACTTCGAGCGCACCCTCAACGACCCACGTGTTTCGAATTCGTTCCGGCGAAGCACAACGGCCTTCGGGGTGCAATTTCGGTACAACCTCACGCAATAAGCCTGCGCGATACGAAAAACAGTGCAATCAAAAAGGCTACGCAAAAAAGTACGGAGTAGAGTGCGATACATCGCTTCTCTACTCCTTATTTTTTTTAATAGCAGGTTCTAGTTGTTTTACCAGCTTCAAATTTCCCTCCAGTGGCACAACTGAAAGGCGTTTTTCGGGCGGCACGGCGCAAAAAATATACCGGCTGTTCTGACCGAGTATCCAGACATCGGTGCTATCAGCATTCTCAAAGTACAGCCGGTGCTTTGGCGTGTACTCGCCCGAACGAAGCTGTTCCGCACGCCCCATGCCTTCTCCGAGACCAAGCCCCAAATACATCGCAAAAATTGCGATAGAAAAAGCTATTAAAATAAAGTTTGTGCGGATAAACGCCTCCAAAGGCGTTTCTATATTTTTTTGTGGCTTCTTTTGCGCTTGTCTTTTTCGCAGATAAGCTACGAGTTTATCAGCCACAAATATAATTCCCGCTACAAACAGCATTACTAAAAAAAGCTGAGGGATTTCCGCAAGACTCGCCAACGGACTCAGCAGCACATCGGTAATATCGGAATGACTCAATATATTTACACCCAAAAAATTGTAGTAAACTACATCGTGAATAATGCCAAGTGCTAGCAAATACAAATAGCCAAAGGAAAGGTAGTCTTGCATTCTTCGCCTAGTTTGTTTGGCACTGGGAAGCGTGGAGGTAGTATCTTTGTCGTTCATGTGGCAAAAAAAGAGGTGAAAACATGTAAGCTAGTGCGCAAAGAGTCAAAAGCGCTTTCTCTGATAATTTCTTAAAATAACTAGAAAATACGCACAACTGTACGCAGCGCCACAAAAAATTTGCAGCGATTTAGAAAAAATTCTAACTTTCCGCTCTCGTACAGGTTCGCTCTATGAGCCTTCAAGAAAGATGCACCTACAAAGTGCCCCTTTTCGTTCCGCTTTTGGATAAAGTTCTCAGTTCCGTTGTGAATATCTCGTATCGTTCCACTATTTCTACACTCCATGAAATCGTTCTCTGCTCTACTTTTACTTGTAGCCCTTCCGTACATTGCTTGCGCACAACGCACCGTACCTTCTGCCAGCTTGGTCTCGTCGTTTTACCGAAACAAAGTCGCGCCGCTACATAATTTTTCCGACTCCGTATTTAGCGTAGCGCTTCCGCCCGAGTTGGCATGGCACTTTGAATGCCTAGAAATAGAGCCTTTTTTAGAAGAAGCCACCGAAGTAGCTTACCGACGCGAGCGCGAGCGCATTAGTGCCCGCGAAACAGCCCAAAAACGTGCCTCCGATGCGCTGTTCTCTTCCAATACATGCAAAGAGGGACTAATTTGGATAGATACCCAGACGGCCGTTGCCGAGAAATATTTCACAAAGGAGGAATATTTCAATATTTGGGACACACAAAACGTGAATCCCTACGAATACAAACTCACAGATTTTAAAGATACCGTTGCCTTCCGCCTGTTCGACCGCGAGCAGGGCAAACTTTGGGCAAGCCCCCTCGCCCGCGAAACGAAGGTTAACTCTCAATATGGTCCGCGTTGGTACCGGTGGCATCATGGCGTGGACCTAAAACTCGACATCGGCGACCCGGTGCGCAGCGTGTTTGATGGCGTGGTACGCATTGCCAAATACAACCGAGGCGGCTACGGCTACTACGTAGTAGTGCGCCACGAAAACGGCCTAGAAACGCTCTACGCTCACCTCTCGCAGTTCACCGTACACGTGGGCGATGAACTAAAAGCCGGCGACATGGTAGGCTACGGCGGCAATACCGGCCGCAGCACAGGCCCGCACCTACATTTTGAGGTGCGTTACAGGGGCCATGCCTTCGACCCCCGCCACATGTTCGACTTCCACGAAGAGGGTGGCCGCCTCTACTTCCGCGACTTCGTCCTAACTCCTTTCCACTACCGCGAATTACAGAAAGAAACCAAAGGGCAGTACCACCGCATCCGCAACGGCGACTCTTTGTGGGTCATCAGCCAACGCTACCGCACCCCTATTCAGCAGCTTTGCCGCCTAAATGGCATTTCGCGCAATACGGTCTTGCAGGTGGGCAAAGTCCTGCGCGTTCGCTAAAAGCTAGCCGCACAATCCATAAAATAAAAAAAGCATAAAAAAAGGGCGCGTATTGCGCCCTTTTTTTATGCTGTACAATGTTCTAAATACCTTCTCTCCAACGAGGAATTTCGGTGGCTTTTTGTTCTAACTCGGCGTGCAGACGGTCTATGTGTGCTTTCAACACGTTGACAACCTCGGCGGTGGGTACAATCTCGAACGAACGCTCGCCGCGCTGCTTAAACTCTACCCCGCCCTTTTCGAGCGATTTCTTCGAGAGGGTCAAAC
Organism: uncultured Roseobacteraceae bacterium; assembly: GCA_964444995.1. Lineage (GTDB taxonomy): Bacteria > Bacteroidota > Bacteroidia > Cytophagales > Flammeovirgaceae > CAYUJH01. The sequence goes on from CAYUJH010000057.1 coordinate 4,913, forward strand.
GCAAAGGAATGCCCCGAAGGTCTGCATCTTTAAACTTCACCCCAGCCGACTTTATCTTGCGGTCGTCGTAGAGGACTTCGATACCGGCGGCTTTTAACTGCTGGTACAGTGCCTCTGCGGCCTGTTCGGTCTCTTCCGAGTCGAGCAAGCCGACCAAAATTACATGGTACGGCGCTACAGAAATGGGGAGTTTTAGTCCGTCGGCATCGTGGCATTCTTCGGCAAGGCAGGCGAGCAAACGCCCTACGCCGATGCCATACGAACCCATGATAACAGGATGCGATTTGCCGTTTTCATCCATAAAATACGCGCCCAATCCTTCGGTATATTTGGTGCCAAGCTGGAAAATATTGCCCACCTCTACGCCGCGCACGGCACGGAGCGTCGCGGTGTCGTCGTCGGTGTTGGGCGAAAGTGCGCCTTCGTAGGCCATGGCAATATCGCCCACCACGTCGGCGGTAAAATCGCGGCCGTAGCACATGTTTTTGTAGTGATAGTCCACCTCGTCGGCACCGAGCACCAAGTTGGGCGAGTGGGCAATTAGGTCGTCGGCGACGATAAACGCCTTGCCCTGCAACGGCCGGGGCGAGGCATAGCCTGCGACTGTGCCAGCAGCGGTGATTTCGGCATCGGTGGCTGGGCGTAGCTTTTTAATGCCGCCTATTTTCTGCACCTTCACGGGGTTTACCTCCATGTCGCCGCGGATGACTGCCGCCACGAGTTTTTCTTCGCCCTCGGCAAACGTGCCCACGAAAAAGACCATTTTACCGCAACGCGCCTCTTCTACGCCCAAAAAGTTGGCGACTTCGGCAATCGTTTTGCGCTGGGGCGTGTGCACTTTTTCGAGCGGTAGGGCGGCTTCTTGCGGATATTTTTTGCGAAATACGGCCACTTCGCGGTTGGCTTGGTAGCCGGTTTTGTCGCACAGGAAGATAGTGTCTTCGCCAATGTCGGAAATGTACATGAACTCGTGTGCTACTTTTCCGCCCATCATGCCCACGTCGCTCTTGATAGCGATGACCGGCAGCCCCGCCCGCGCAAAAATGCGGAAGTAGGCTTCGTAGTGGGCAATGTATTGTTTTTCAAGCCCTTCCCACGTGGAGTCGAGCGAGTAGGAGTCTTTCATGATAAACTCCTTTACGCGAATCAGGCCGCCGCGTGGGCGGGCTTCGTCGCGAAATTTGGTCTGCATCTGATAGACCAAAATGGGGAGTTGCTTGTAGGTAGTAACCTCCGACTGCGTGAGGGTAGAAACGACTTCCTCGTGGGTCATCGCCAAGACCAAATCGCGCTCGGCACGGTCGGAAAAGCGCACCAACGACTCGTCTATTTCGTCGTAACGGCCTGTTTTTTTCCATATGTCGGCGGGGTGTACCACCGGCATCGCAATTTCTACGCCACCGACGCGGTCCATCTCTTCGCGCAAAATTTGTTGGATTTTTAACAAACTACGGTGCCCCAAGTGCAACTGAGAAAAAATGCCCGACGATAGCTGCCGAATGTAGCCGGCGCGGATGAGTAAATCGTGCGAAATGAGGTCGGCACCTCCCGAAGATTCTTTGAGGGTAATGCCTAACAGTTGTGAAACTTTCATGCGTTTTGTGGGGTAAATTCTTTTTTGCAGCGCAAAACTGCGAAATTTTACGCCGTCTTAAAAACCCTTACGCACTTTTTAAGCTCACGCAATTCCCTTTTCTTTGCAACTTTAAAACTTTATGGCGTTTCGTTCAGAAATTCTTAATTAGTTATTATAATAAACTTTTTGGTGAAACGCAGGTTTTTTTATCTGAAATCCAACATACACCGACATGATTCAGACAGATATTTGCATCGTGGGCGCAGGCCCAGTAGGTCTTTTTGCCGTGTTTGAAGCCGGCCTGCTTAAAATGCGTTGCCACCTCGTGGACGCACTGCCGCAAGTAGGCGGGCAGCTCTCCGAAATTTATCCCAACAAGCCCATCTACGACATCCCCGGCTACCCTACCGTAAACGCGCAAGAATTGGTGGATAAGCTCATGGAGCAAGCCGCGCCGTTCAATCCTACGTTCACCCTCGGCGAGCGCGTAGAAACGGTCGAAAAGCACGAAGACGGCAGTTTCCTGCTCAAAACCTCCGACGACACCGAAATCCACGCCAAGGTGATTGTCATTGCCGGCGGCTTGGGCTGTTTCGAACCGCGCAAGCCCGAACTGCCCCGCCTCGAAGAGTTTGAAAAGAAAGGGGTCTATTACATGGTCAAAAATCCGGAAGATTTTCGCGGCAAGCGCATCGTGATTGCCGGCGGCGGCGACTCTGCCCTCGACTGGACCATTTTCCTCGCCAACGTTGCCGAGCGCGTGAGCCTCGTACACCGGAACAGTGGCTTCCGAGGCGCACCCGATTCTGCTCAAAAAGTAGTGGATTTGGCCGAAGCGGGCAAAATAGACCTATTCCTTAACAGCACCCTCCACGCACTAGAAGGAAGCGACACCCTCCAAGAAGTACATGTTACCAACAAGCAAAAAGAGATAGTGCGCATCCCCGCCGACGCGCTCATCCCGCTCTTTGGCCTCAGCCCAAAACTTGGCCCTATTGCCGACTGGGGCCTGCAAATAGACAAGAACGCCATCGTGGTCAATACCGACGACTACGCTACCAACGTGCCGGGCATCTACGCCATCGGCGATATTAACACCTACACCAACAAACTAAAGCTCATTCTGTGTGGTTTCCACGAAGCCGCGCTCATGTCGCACAGTGCCTACAAATACATCTACCCCGACAAAAAAGTGAGCCTCAAGTACACGACGGTAAACGGCATCGAAGCCTTTTAACACACCTGTCAATGAAGTGATTTGGGAAATTCAGGGCTCGCAACTCGGTAAAGAACCAAGCAAATCAAATCCTGTGAATCCTCAAATCAGATACATCCTGTTATATTTTTCACTTTGTATAGACCTTAGAAATAGCAATGGATAACATGGTTACATTTTTTGTGGTAGAAGACGACGGCAGTCGCCGCGAAATGGAAGTCCCTACCGACATGAACCTAAGCCTCATGGAAGTCCTCAAAGGCGAGGGCTACCCCATCGAAGCCACCTGCGGAGGCATGGCCATGTGCGCCACCTGCCACGTAGAAATCCTCGAAGGCAACCTGCACGAAGCCGTTACCGACCTCGAACTCGACATGCTCGACACCCTCCCCGATGCCTCGGAATACAGCCGTTTGGGCTGCCAAGTGCGCATAGACGATGCCCTCGAAGGCGTGGTGTTAAAGTTAGCCCACACCCAAGCACCCGCCTAGCGCATCTTGCAAATTCGGCAAAAACCATCTTACTTCGCAGAATCGTTTTCTCGGAGTTGTAGCTCAGTTGGTTTAGAGCATCGCCTTGACAGGGCGGGGGTCATGGGTTCGAATCCCTTCAACTCCACACAGCGTACTTTTGGTTTCGGCTACTTACATGAAAAACCCCTTGAAACACGTTGTTTCAAGGGGTTTTTTATTTTGGGGTACGTGCGTTTGCGAGCCGTTTTTAAGGAAAAGTGTATAAAATAGTGTATAAGCTAGGTGCGCAGATGTTCGTGGTCTGGCAGGTTGCAACGCTCCGTAGTGGCGTGTTGCCATGTATTGGCTTTCCATGTATTTCGCGCCTTGATGTCGGCAATCTCTTGGCGGAGCAGTTGCACCTCGTCGGCGCGGCAGGCAAGTGCTTCGGCAAGTGTTGTCGGATTTTCAGCGAGCTGCGCGCCCCCCTGAAAAGGCTAAAGAGTGCGGCCTCATGCCCGAAAAGCACTACCCCGTAGGTAAAATGCGCCAATCTTAACCTCACGAACTGCGTTAATATCAGCATATACGATATATTAACGCAACTGCCTGCAAACTTCTCGTACTTCTATTGCGTTAATATCGCCAAATCCGATGTATTAACGAACTACCTGTATGAGCATAGCAATAGAAAAAATCGTACACAAGGGAGAAGAGCGCATCAAAATAGACTTCCCCTACAATAGGGAGATACAAAGGCTACTCCGACAAATACCCGATGCCAAGTGGAGCAAAACCCACACAGCATGGCATATCCCCTACCACAAAGAGGCATACAGGAAGCTCCGCGAGCTATTTCCCGAAATCGTCGTAAAAAAACACACAGAAGTACAAACGCCCACAGAGGATGCCCCTACAGCACCTCCCCTTGTGCCCGACACACAAGCCGTAAGTGCCTCAAAACCCATACGCATAGAAGTTTTCGAGAAAAAAATCATCCTGAAAATGCCCAAAAATCCGACCGATGTGCAGTTTGTACTATCCATGCGCTTCTGCCGCTGGGACAAAAACGAGCGCGTGTGGGTCATACCGCGCTACAAAAACAATTTGGAGGTGATAAAAGAATACTTCAAAGACCGCATTGGTGAGCTGAAAATACATACGCCTACGCCCGCTCCACTCACAAACCAACCCAAATACACACCCGAAAAACAAGAGCTTATCATCACAAAAACGAGAGGAAACAGACTCCGGCTCATATTCAGGCACAACAAAAACCTTGTTGCGGCTATCAAACAACTGCCCTACTATAAGTGGGACGACAAAAACAAATGGTGGACGGTAGCCTTCTCCGAGGTCGTTTTGGCACAAATCAAAGAAATAGCACAAAAAGAAGGGCTAAAAATAACGATCAAAGAAGAGTCCGCTACCGAAGGAGTAGCGCGAGCCTCCGCTCTCACCACACCCGACTATCGCTACTGCCCCGAAAATATGATACTCAAAATGAAAGAATTACGATACAGCGACAAAACCATAAAAGTCTATAAAAGCCATTTCGAGG
>CAYUJH010000058.1:0-9681 GCA_964444995.1 uncultured Roseobacteraceae bacterium
ATAATTTCGCAAACTTCATGCGTTTCAGTATAAGTCTTTTGTTAAGTTCTATATAATTCAAATGAGTTTACAAGCCTTGGGTCGCCCAAGCATATTTCACTGCTAAGATGCTCACTTGTTACGTATTCTTGCGCAACGTGTTTTGGTCGAGGTCTTTTTGTAGTTCTTCTACGCGCTCTTCAAGCATGGCAATACGAATGAGCAATTCATTTTCGCGGCGGCTTTGCTCTTCTTGCGAGGCGATCATTTCTTCCATGTTTTGGCGCATTTCCTCCTCTTTTTGCTGAAGTTCGTTGGTTTGTATCTGGCTTTTTTCAAGGAGTTTCTGGGTGCGGATGCCTACATTTTTTCCATTAATTACCGAGGCTATACTTTCGGAGAGGCGTTGAATAAATTCAATTTTGTATGGTTCGATGACCTCGAAGCTGGCCAGCTCGAGCACGCCTTCTACTTGGTCGTTGGTAATCATGGGCATAATAAGCACGCAGGCTGGCGGTGCCTCACCAAGCCCCGACTGTATAAAGTTGTATGTGTGAGGAATGTCGGTGAGGAAAATTTTATCGCGGTCGCGCACGGCTTGGCCGGTAAGCCCCTCGCCTACTGCTATTTTTTTGTCTATAAATTTTTTGCGGTTGTAAGCAAAACAAGCCTCCATTTGCAGGTAAGGAGCCTGCTGTTCGGGGCGTTGGAGCAAAAACAGTGCAGCTTGGTTTACGCCCATGTATTTGGCAACTTCCGAGACGAGTAAGTCGTAGAAATCGCTTTTTTCGCCGTGTAGGCGCATGAGTTCGGCAAATTTGCCAATCCCTTCGGTAATCCAGCTGCGGTTGCGGTCTTGCTCCTTTGCTTTTTCCAGTGCCAGCAACGAGGCTTGCAAGTCGGCTTGTACGCGCTCGGCCTCTTCTTTACTTGCCGATAGGCTTTTCAAAAACTTGCGCGAGTTTACCGTTTCTTTCCGGTTGGCGCGTAGCAGTAAGAACAACGAGCCACTCATCACGCCAAGCGCTACTACAAAGTAGGGCGTTTGAAACGAGAGTTGCCGTGCCGTTTCGTACATGGCCTCGTTGGCCGTAAACCACCCACTAAACGTAGGAAATGCAAGCAGCATGAGTACGTTTATGCTCGCAGTAGTGGTAATGCGAATCCGCTCGCGGGGGTCGAATACGATGTAGGGCAGTACTAATAGAGCCATCGAGAGGGCATAGCTACCGGCAACCGGTGGCATTCCTTCGGGCACACGCGAGGCGTGGGTAACGATGGTAACGCAAACGGGTACCGTGGCCGTTAGGATACGCACGGGGATGTGGTAGCCACTAGCCATTACAGCGAACAGGAGCACACCAATAAGCACGGCTACGTATCCGTAGGTGCGGGTGGGGTCGTCGCGCAGCAGAAAATTGAGCGTAAAAAGGATAGCCACCACCAACAAAAACGCATTGATTTGATTGGTTATCTTGATGCGCTCGTGCAGGCTTACCGGCGTGCGGCTCGTAATCCCTACGTTAGAAATGGCTTGAAATATAAAATCGAACATATCTTCGAACTGTATGGTCTTTCTGTAAAGGTAACGATTGTTCGTTATTCTTGATACAGCAAGTACCGTTTGCGCAGGTTTTTATAGCGCAAAAGTCCTTCTTGCCAACTTAGGCGTATTTCTTCTTCACTTTTTTGTGCGACGATTTGCTTGCGCAACGCGTCGGTACCTGCCAAAAGGTCGAAAAAGCTCGCACTTGTGAAAAAATCTGCCTTATTTTCGGTTTGTTGATAAAAAGTGAGCAGTTCGTGCAAAGATAGCTGACGCGGCGAGGGCATTTCCCAGCTACGCAAATCGTTCCCATAACAGGTTTTACCCAAGTGCTTGGGCGATTTAGCTCCTTGCACACTTTGGGGGACGAACGAGAAGGCATAGTGCGTCGCGTGCATCGGGCTACCAATTTGCTGAAAAGGTGCATCGGTGCCCCGCCCTACGCTCACAATCGTAGGCTCGAAGAAGCACAGCGACGGATAGAGCGCAATGGCTTGGTCGTTAGGCAGGTTGGGCGAGGGCGCAACAGGCAGCGAATAGGGCGTTTGGTGTGTATAATTATCGCATAGAAAAATGGTCAGGCTGCACTGTACGCCTCCTGCAAGCCACTTTTCGCCGTTAATCATATCGGCTAGCTCGCCCACGGTTAGCCCATGTACTACGGGAATGGGGTGCATCCCCACAAACGAGCGAAACGAGGCAGTATCGAGCACAGGGCCATCCACGTAGTCGCCGTTGGGGTTGGGGCGGTCTAGCACCATGAAGGGGATTCTTTGCTCGGCACAGGCTTCCATCACATAGTGCATTGTGCTTATGTAGGTGTAGAAGCGCGCCCCTACGTCCTGCACGTCGAAGACAATCATTTCAAGGCCACTCAGTTGGTTGGGCGTAGGTTTTTTATTTTTTCCATACAGCGAAATGATGGGCAAGCCCGTGCGGATATCTACGTCGTCTTTTACCGTTTCGCCCGCATCGGCTATGCCGCGTATCCCATGTTCGGGCGCAAATATTTTGCGGATATTAACTCCCAAAGAAAGCAGTGTGTCCACCAGATGCGTGCTGCCCACTAACGAGGACTGGTTGACAACCAGCCCGACCGATTTGCCACGCAACATCGGCAGGTACCGGTCGATAAACTCGGCAGCAGGGCGAGGGGTAGCAGGGAGAGAGTCGGCGAGGATTGCGCTCGGCGCATGGGAGAGTTCTTGTCCGGAAGGGGCTTGTTGACAACTTGCCAATAAGGGTAAAAAAAGTAGTGGGAACAGAAAAAGACGCATACGGCTATGGTTTGCAGTAAATATCGAGAAAAGACTGTGCCTTCGGATGGGCAAGCGTATGAGCGTTTTGGGCTGCGCGGCAGGAGTTTTCTCCGTCGTCGAGCCCTTGATAGGCAAGTGCGACTTCGTACCATGCCTCGGCGTTGCGCTCATCGAGGGCGATTACTTGCTGAAAGTCTTCGAGAGCCGCCTGAAAATCGAGCAGCCGAAGTAGTACTTTGCCCCGATACAGCAGCACCTCGGCCACGCCGAAGTCGGTCAGGCGCGCAGCACGGTCGAAGTCGGCCAACGACTCGGTGATTTTTTTCAACGCCACTTGGGTAAGTGCACGGTTGAGATAGACCTCGTAGTGCGTGGTATCGAGTGCGAGAGCCGTTGTGTAGTCTTCGTAGGCGGCAAGGTGTGCGTTGAGTTTGCGCTGTACGTTCCCACGATTGTAAAAATAGCGGTAGTCGTTGGCAGCGAGTTCTATCGCTTTGTTGAATGCATTGAGTGCTTGGGTGTGTTGGGCGAGTTCAAAGGCGGCAACTCCTTTGGCGTTCCACGCCTCGTGCAGGCTGGGGTCTATTCGCAAAGCCTCTTCAAAGAGCGAAAGGGCCTCGGCATAGCGCTGTTCGCTTAGTTTATCTCTTCCTTGTTGCAAGTATTCTTCTGTGGGAACGCCGCAGCTGTTCAAAAAAACTAGCAGAGTAGCGGACGTTATCACATAGAAAAAGAATAGAGAAGTAGGGATAATTTTTTTCATGGAAGTTGGCAAACGTGGTCAAGCACTTTTTGGATAAGCGCGTCGGTAATTTGATTATGATTATTAGCAAACGTTTGTGTGGCGCGGTTGGCAATGATAGCGTTCATGGAAATTACATCGTGGCCGAGCAGATTGCCCAGCGCGTAGTAGCCCGCCGTTTCCATCTCGAAGTTGGTAATCCATTGCTCCTGCTCGTTGAAATATACTAACTCGTTGAGCATATCGGGGAAATTGGGTTCGTAGCGCAGTCGCCGGCCTTGCGGGGCGTAGAAGCCGGGTAGCGTTACGGTACAGCCTTTTATAAACGAGCTATCAGCCCCAAAAGATGCCACTAAGCGGGGCGAAGCGGTCGCAAAATAGGGCAAAAACGGCAATCCGTACGTTTTTTTGAAAGTTTTGCAAAGTTTTTCGTTCTGTTCGTCGGGAGAGGTTTTGTAGAAAAACATGAGCGAATCTAGCCCGAAGGCGGCGGTAGAAAGCAAGTGCGCCCCCACCGGAATTTCCTCTCGAATACTTGCCGAGGTACCCACGCGGACAATCGTCAGCGAAGTAGTTTGCTCTTTGCGGCAGCGTGCTTTCAGGTCAATGTTAACAAGGGCGTCTAATTCATTCAAAAAGATTTCGATGTTATCGGTACCCATCCCAGTTGACATCACGGTAAGCCGTTGTTTTTTGTAAAAACCAGTGTGAGTGATAAACTCGCGCCGGTGCATCTCGAACTCAATGCTATCGAACAGTTTACTCACGCGGTGTACGCGTCCGGGGTCGCCCACGGCAATAATGCGATGCGCAATATCTTCAGGGCGCAGGTTAAGGTGGTAAATGCTGCCGTCTTTATTAAGAATTAGTTCGGATTCTGGAAATTCGTAGGGCTGTCCTGTAGGGGTTTTGCGTCTGAGGTTTAGAGGCATTGTGGTTGCATGTTAAGAATAAGCGATATGTTGCGAATGGCTCGTTTTGTGCCTATGCGAGTTATACCAAGATTCACTTGATTTACAGATTAACATGATTTGATTTACTTGATTTTGAGTGATTTACAAGACCAAAATTTCGCAAACCTCATGCGTTTCGGTATAGTAGTTTGAAGGTAAGGGTAGATTAGATGCTCGCTTGGTGCATCTTGGTACGGGTAGAAGAGAGGGCAAAAGCAACCGAAAGGTTACAAATTTACCGCTTTTACCGCCGTAATTTCAGGGACAGACGAGATAATAGCTTGCTCCACGCCTGCCTTGAGGGTCATCGCCGACATAGGGCACGATTCGCACGCCCCCATCAGTTCGAGATAGACCTCATTGTTGGGGGTAATTTCTGTAATACGCACATTGCCACCGTCGGCAGCGAGGTAAGGGCGTATCGTTTCCAAAGCAGCTTCAACCTTTTCGTGCAGGGTGGTGGGGCTTGTTGTTGTTGTCATTGTATTCTTTTAATTTAAAGTACGTTGAAGGTAAGAAAATGTACGTATATAATAGCGTGATTTTTAGTTTATTAGGCAACCTAAGTGGCTGCCTATCAGCATATTCACCAGCGAGACCTGTGCTAGAAAATAGCAATTACTTTTGAGCAACCGCACACACCGGTTTGTAGTGTGCCTACCGGCCTGTACTATCGAACAATCCTCAATCTAGGAAAGTTTGGCGAAAAAAAAACAGTTTTTTGCGTAGTCCAAGGCGTTATTGTGCTCTTTTCTATGCCGGTGCTTCCTCATATTACCGGGGTTACTGTTTCGGTAAGGCGGGCTAGCATTCGGTTGTAGAGCGGCGAAAACTGTTTACTAGGTAGTTTTTCTTTTTTCAGTCTAAAATTCCACTCCATTATTTTTTTTAGGTGCGTGTTAAGTGTTTGCGTAGAAAAAGTATTGAATTCTTCGGCAGAAGCTTTTCCACGTAGCAGTTCTTCGGCTTTCAGCAGCCATGCCTGCTGCAACATCTGGCGCTCCCCCTCAAAGTGCGCAGAAATTTGCTGGTAGTTGGTTGCTACTTTTCGGTGGTACTGCTCGGCTTGCCACCAAAGCGAATTATTGACCAGCTGTGTAGGCTGCCGAACGATGCCCTCGTATAAGTTTTCGCCCGGCAAGAAGAAAGGCTTAAATACCGATAAACAGGGATTAGAAGTGCCGGTAAGCCAGACAGTATGCCGGCCGCTAGTACGAAGTTCGGCAAGCATAGAGGCGTTGGTTTGCAGCGCAGTTTGTTGGCGAGTGATATGCTTACACACCGACTCCCGGCGCGCCACCGAGGGATTAAATTTCTTGGAAGGATGATGCGATTGTAGCAAGTGTATGCCGTTTTTCAAGGAAAAACTATCGGTTTCTTCAAGTGTTTTTTGCATGAATTTCTGCGTTTTTTCGGCGCGTAGCCCTTTGGCACGCCCTGCTGCGCCGTAGGCCTCGGAGAAACTAAATGCGCGTCCTTTTTTTACCCATCCGTTGTGTTGGGCAAATGCCACTACGTCTGGGCTATGGAAGTCGAACGTTTCGCCAATCGTAAAACTACTGGCAAGGGCGTACACTCCCTCTATGCGCTTGCCCACCCAATGCTCGCCTGCGGTTTCCACCACGAGCGCCTGTGTAGGGTCTGCAATCAAAAAGCTATTGTAGAGCGCGTAACGTTGCTGCGCCTCTTCTTCTATGGCTTGTCCGTGGTTGGCAAGCAGCGTAGTAAGCAACGAAAAAGCCTCTTGGGCGGTAGTGCTGCGCTCTAAGAGCAGGCGCACCAAATCGGCACCGGTTAAGCCTTTTTGCTGGTTTTTATCGCCCCGAAATTTCGTAAACACTGGCGCATTGCCCACAGCCACTCCGTGTACGTTGACCCCCATTTCGGCACCCCACGTATGGTACGACTTGGAAAGAAGCATTTCGTGCGTAGCCGCTGGCTGCGGAATTTCCAAATAGGTACACATTACCTGAGCTTCTTGCGCAAGGGCAGGCACGCGCACAATCGCCTGCCCCTCGTTGGGAGGGCGGTCGGCATTTTTACCAAAAAGCATACAGCCATGCGCAGTTGCAGAGGGGGTGGCAATAAAAAGACTACTCATAACGATTGGGTTGAAAAAAGAGTTGTTGGTAATGAAGAAGCTACAAACTGCCGACTCGCTGCGCGCCACTTGGGTAAAAGCCCTCTTGCGTACGCCAACGTATGCGTTACGTTCGTTTTAGCCACCTTCTTCTTAAAAAAACAGCACGTTTCAGGTTGTGAAAATACACGAAATGCACAAATTTTACGCGTATTGCCGACCTTTGCCGCTCAAAATTAGTACATAACCCCTATAAACCCGCTCTTTTCAGCTGTGGCCGACTACTATTCCATATTAGGTGTGAGTTTTTACGCGTCTTCCGAAGAAATTAAGCGGAACTATAAACGCTTGGCATTGCGCTATCACCCCGACCGAAACCCCGATAACCCTGCCGCTGAGGAGGAGTTCAAGAAGATTAATACGGCATATCAGGTGCTTTCTGACCCGCAAAAGAAACAACAGTACGACCAGCTCATCTTTTCGGTGCTCACGCAATACTTTGGGCAGGAGTCGGTAGAAACTGCGCGTCCTGCGCCGCCGCGCCGCCCGCACAATCCTGAGCATAAGGTGGTAACACCCCTTACCCGCCGCCATGCCCGCTATGTGTATGCACTTTTTGTAGGCGGCCTATTTTTTCTGGCTATTTTCATCTGGCGTTTTTATTTTTTTATGGAATTATTTACCGCCAAAACAGCCACAGAAAAAGCATGGGGAGCGTACCACGCCCAAGAGTACGGACGCGCCTTAGGGCTGTTAAGCGATGTGTTTAAAAGAGCCGTAGAACCCCCCGACGCAAGTTATTTAAAGGGACTTATCGAACTGCGGCACTTCGACCGCTACGAGGAGGCGCACCGTTTTATTGAACGCGCCATCCACATGACCCACCTCGAAGAAAAGCCCGTGCCACTGCACTATCATTTTGAGCGCGCACATGCCGCCTACTACCTGCGCCGCTACGACGATGCCACCCGCGACCTCGATACGGTGCTCATGCACCTGCCCAACCATCGTCACACGCAGTTCCTAACGGCCGAAATACTGCTCTATCACGAAAAACGATACGCCGCCGCAATTGCTATGTACCGCCTCTCGGCCGAGTCCGACACGTTTGCCCACCGCGCCACTCTCGGCGAAGCCATCGCCCGCCTGCAACTCAAAGAGTACGACCGCGCCCTTGCTCTGCTAGAAAGCGCGCACCGCAAGCAGCCCGAAGACGGCGTGTTGTACTATTACAAAGGCATTCACCAGCTCGAAGCCGCCGCCGACACCATGCGCGCCTGTATGCTCTTTGAAAAAGCCCGAAACCGGGGTGTGCGCGAAGCCATTAGCCAACAATACGCGCACTGCCAAGCCGATTCGAGTTGGTATTTTCTCTTGCTAAAATATCCCGATTTGGTCAGTCCAAAATAAACCTTCGCCGCCTACAGACCGTTGCTTTCCCAAAGGTTTTGCACGCATGAAGTTTTACGAACTAGAAGAAGAATTTGGCGACTTTATCGCTTTCGGAAAAATTTTCGACCCTCCTACACGCAGGTTTTTGGTCGAATACCTCTACGCCCGTTTTTTCGATAAACCCCTGCCCGCACTCAAAGACCTGAGCCGCTACTTTACCTACTTCAAGCACGCCCTCGATGCCGTCTTTGAAGAAGAACTGCTTATGAAGATTGCCCAGGGCAACGAGGCGATGTCGAAAGAGTTGATGCACGACCTGTTGAAGTGGCTGCGCAAAACCGACCGCAAAATGGAAGAAAACAACCCGTTTTACGAAGAAAAAAGCAGTTTTGACGCATGGAGCCACAAGCCTACATTTCTTTGGCGGGAAACATGGTACAACCTAATAAACTACCTGCGCACTAGCTACGCAAGCGAGCAACTCGACACCTCGTTTTATGCCGCCAAACTCAAGGAACTGATGCCCACTGCCCCCACCACCCTGCGCGAGCAAGAACTCGCCGACGCGCAGCCCCGCAAGTCGGCCCTCGATGTGGTCATCGACGACCTGCTGGCGCAGTGGAACGCGCTACTTTCTGCCAAAATCCTGACCTACCAAGCCGAAGAAATTGCGCAGGAAACCGAAAAACTGCTCGAAAAGGTATCGGGAAAAGCGCGCGAATACCTCAAGCTCATGGAGCTTATCAACCCGATTGCCAACGCCGCCGGCCGATACTGGGACATGTCGCGGGGGCTGTGGCACACTACCAGCTTCGAGGTGCTAGACCGCTACCACACCCTGTTGCAAGACGAGGCTTCTATCCGCCAACTCGCCGACCTGCTCGGTAAAATGCGCGAAGCCGAAATAGAGCTAGAAGAAGAAACGTTTGAGAATGTGGTAGTGCGCAAGGAATGGGTGCCCGACCCTAGTTTGCGCGAAGAGGTCAACGGCATAGAAGGCAGCAACGACCTGAACCGCCTTGTCCCCTCCGAGGCAGCGTTCCTCGCCGAACCGCTCACCGAAACCGTATTTTACCAGAAATTCGCCCACCAAGACCTCCTCTCGTTTCGCTACGAAGGCAAACGCCTTGTGCAAAGCAGCAACGTGGTCTATCATACCCGCCAAAAGCAGAAAAAAAAGGAAAAAGGCCCGTTTATTTTGTGTATTGATACGAGCGGCTCTATGCACGGGCTACCTGCGCAAATTGCCAAAGTAGTGGCGTTTGCCATCATGAAAATGGCCTCCAAAGAAGCGCGGAAATGCTTTTTAATCTCGTTTTCCATTGGCATTCGTACCATCCAACTCTCCGATTTAGCCAATTCTATGGACGATATTGTGGCGTTTTTGCGCATGTCGTTCGACGGGGGGACGGACGTAACGCCCGCGCTCTCGTCTGCCCTCGATATGCTGCAAACCAACGACTACCGCCAAGCCGACGTGCTGATGATTTCCGATTTTATCATGTTTGGCATCCGGCAAGAAATCCTCGACCGCATACAACGCGAGCAGCACCGAGGTACGCAGTTCCACAGCCTGACCATCTCGAACAAGGCCAACCGCGAGGTGTTACAGGTATTCGACAATACGTGGTTCTACGAAGCCGAAAGCCGCACCGTAGTCCGTCAACTCCTCGACGATTTGCAGCAGATTTAGCCCGAAACGTCCGTCAAAAAACAAAGAAAACGCCCTT